>JANPDC010000177.1:0-45658 GCA_031431275.1 Bacteroidota bacterium | reverse complement strand
AAAATTTTTATTTACAAAACCAAAAGGAATAATCAAATTAGGTATAGAATAAAATTTTCTTTGACATCTATCTTGAAAAAATGAATAAACTCAAAAACCCCAAAACAAATAGAAATGGGAAACTAGCACAAATAAATCCTAATATTTTTTGGATTCTGGAACTATTTCCAACTTTAAAAATTTGCCAAAATAGCAATCCGCTTACAACAAATGATGACATTAGGATAAAAAACATAAAATCGGATCCTATGCCTTGATAGGTATGAGTGTGAATGAAATATAATACTACAAATAGTAATTGAGTTATTATTAATATATTAATTGGTTGTTTCATTTTTTTAGTTTTAGTGATATAAATAAGTTTCAAATATGCTTCTGTAATAGTTAAATTTTTCTTCGTTATTGGTTGCAATAGTCATGTTGGCTTGGTCAAATAAAACTTCGCCATCAATTAAATAAAAAGATACTGGACGAATTAAATACATTTTGTCAACCCAAAGTTCCACTATTTTTAGAAATTTCGATTTTACTTTTTCTTCTGATTTTTCATATAATCCGCAAAAAAATTGGAAGTTATTTGAAATTTCTAGCAATGCAAATGTGATTAAAAATGCTTCGATATTTTCTTTTAGAATTGTTCCATCTTTTAACTCTTCGTGACCGTAAATGTAAACTTTTTCTGAATGCAAATTTGTTTTTGCATACCAATTTCCCTGATTTTCACTAGCGAAAACAAAATGTTCTTCGTTAGTTTTTAAATCATTGTACAAGGTCAATCGATCCATATTTCTGAAAAAACGAATGGTTTGATAAGCACAATTATTGCTTGCAAAATGCATTTCGATTTTGTAAATTTCTTGAAGTGCAAGTGGCAAATTTTCATTTATATTAAAATGATGCTGCTCAAAATCAACATCAAATAGTTTTTCGACGCACTTTTTTAAATCTGATATGGAACTTATCTTCATTTTTTTAACATAGAGATTAGAGGTTTAGAGTTTCAATGTTTTTAGCCATTTTATTTAGTATTGATTAAAACTGTTGCCAATTCAAATGCTGCTTCCCAAGAAGTATCTGTCGTTACAAAATGTCCATTATGATAAATAGAATATTCATTTTCTGAATCACGACGCACTTTTACCTTGTTTTCGTTTTCATTAATTTTAAACAACTTTTTAACCTCGAGATTTTTTATTTCGAGTTGCATTTGGTCGAGTATTTTTTGTTTAATTTTCATTTATTTAATTAATCGAAAATCTTTATGTAATGTCCAATTATGCAACCATACATTATCAACGATATGGTAATAAGAACTTCGTTCTTCGTCTATATTATAATGAATTTCGTGAATTTGTCCTTTTATTTCATTAACAAAATTTTGATAATCTTGATGGGTTTGATGAATGAAATTGCCGTTTTTATCCTTTTCTAAATAAGGAATTATGGCTCCGTTCAAATCTATAAATCCACCAACTGTTTTATTAATCTCTAAGGCAAAGTTGGCTAATAATTGATGATCAATGCGATCATTACACATAGCCGAAATATTGATAAATCCTTCGGGTTTGTCTTTTATTTTGGTTTCAAAATCGTGCTTTTGTAATTCGTCATTTTCATCTGTTTTTAAACTAAAATCCATTAAAAACAAGCACGAATTTTCCTTTAGAAACAATCCTAAAGTTTTTCCTTTTTTGAAATTAAATTCGAATTTATTTTCTTCAATTTCTTCCAAATTAGAAATTCTGTTTAACAACGTTTTTATTTTTTGTTTTTCAGATTTTCCAAATTGTTTTGCGCGAAGTTGCAAGGTTGGTCCAGCCATTTTAATCTTCTAATTCTTTTTTAACTATTTTATCTTCGTTTTTTCGGTCTTTGACTATTTTTTTTGATTTTTCTTTTGCGTTATAATTGCTATGGTCAGTATCAAAATGCATTTCGTTATGATAGGCAATATAACTTCCTTTTTGAGTCATTAGTCCTTCATAGGGACAACCTTCGTGACCGCAAAGATGTTTGGAATAGGTTCCGAAATTGCGATGCTTAATGTCTTTGTCTTTAAGAATTTTAAGTTGATTGGCTTGCACGTTCAACCACAATTGTCGTTCATCGGCTTTTGTCATTTCAATTCCTAACGAAACCACAGCCATATAAGTCATTGGGTCTTTGAGTTGCAAAAAATCGAATGTTTTTTGAAATTCCACATTAGCATAATCACGAACTTGGATTTTTTCTTCCAAAGCTAATTTTTCATTTTCAATAATAGAACGATACAATCCGAGTGTATTAAAATTGGAATATTTTTTATGATTATCAATGTAAAAATGATACTCTTTGAACGTTAACTTGTTAAATGGTTGATTGATTTTCATTTTGAAATGAATTTATAATCATGCTTTTTTATAATCTTCTTCTGTAAGATCGGTTTCGTAATTAAAATTAATGGTCATTGAATTTAATCGGCTTCCATCAGTATATAAATTATGATTTACTACAATTTCGTGTTTCTCATTGAAATTTTTGCGCCAAATAGTGCTTTCTCCCATAAAATTGGTCACTTTTGGTTCGCCTAAAATTTTGGTTAATTCTTCTGGTTTTAATAAATGTGAAACTCCAAAAGGTAATTCTAGTTTGCATTTATCTGTAATTTCAATCATCGAAAAAATCCCTATATAACTATTTTTAGTTTTTGCTGGAATTGGTTTTAAATATCTTGAATTTCCGCCCATAGAAAAATACAAAAGCAAACCGTCTTTTTTCATTTTGGTTTTGACGGTGTCATTATTTGGTGTGCAAGTTGTTTTGGATGGATAGTCTACATTCCATTCCTTGAATAAAGCGATTATTTCTTCGCTTTCGATTGATTTTCCTAGTAAATTGTATAAGTTTTCTAACATATTTTTTTATAATTTTAAATAATTTGACTTGCGTACATAATATAAGTAGAAAGTGGCAATTCATCAACTTTTCCTTTAATGCTTGCCACAATTTGTCCACGATGGTAACTCGAATGATTAATGAGATGTATGATTGCATCTTCAATTGTCATTTTTCGTTTGCTTGGATTTATTTCCCAAGCGCTCATAAACTCAATGGTTTGTTCTAAATCTTCTATTGATTTGTCTTGTAAAAATTGTTTCCAATCTTTTAAATTTTCTGCCATTAATGCTTCACATTCTGCCAAAGTGCGTTCTTGAAAAAGTGTGCAAGTTATTTCGGTTTTGTTAACACGACACCACCACATTCTGTGCGACGATAGCAAATGTGAAAACAACAAAATTGCTCGTTCATCATTTTCTTTTAATGATTTTAAAGAATTTAAAATCATGGTGTTACTCCAGAATTCGAACTCGAATTGTTTGATGAGTTTGTTCATATTAGTCTGCTTTTTTACTTTTTAATTCTTCCAGCGTTACATAATCTAATGCTTTAATATTGGTGGCTTCTAAAATAACTGGTGGTGCAACACCGGCATCGAGTGCTTCTTTCCATCGAAGTGCACACAAACACCAAACATTTCCTGCTTTCAAACCCGGAAAACCACTTGCTGGATAAGCCGAAATTAAATCGTTTCCTTGTGATAAGGAATATTTTAAAAATTCGTCTGTAACTACAGTCGCCACAACATGAACGCCACGATCATTGGCATCGGTAGCGCAAAACCCAGTTCTAAAAAACCCAGTCATTGGGTCTTTACTTGCCAATTGCAAATTGGTTCCGAGCACATTTTTTTGAGTAGTTTCCATTGGTTTTACTTTTGAATTTTTGTTGGTTACAATAACACAGTTTTCTTTAGTTTGACTTTTCTTTTGGGCAAAACTTACAAAAGTGAAAATCAAAATTATAATTTGGAATAGTTTAATCATTGATTTCATTATATTTTTTAAATTTTAGTTGTACATATTCTTTTAAGGGTACAATATCTTCCTGAAATTTCTGATCAATTCGTTCAAATATTTTATTTATTCTTGCCTCGTCATAAATGATTACATTTTCGAATAATAAATTTCGCATTACAGCAATTGCAATTCCTTCAAAATTTGTGTTTCCAATACATTCTTCAACATAATTCATGCAAATAGGCATTCGAATTTCACTCATTGCCCAAACTGCCAACTGTGCTTTTTGAATATTAGTTTCTTTATTTGCTGTAAAAATTTTATAAGCATATGCTGCTGCTTTATTACTACCAATTCGTCTAATAGTTTTTATTGCCAATTCATTTCCTTTCTTTCCTTCAATGAAACAATCAATAGTGTTTTCAATCCATTCGTTGCCCAAAATTTCTTCGATGGCTTGCATAGATTGACCTGAATAAGTTTCGCTTCCGTCAAGATTTAAAACGCCCAATTTTTTAGATAATTCTTCCCAATTTGTTTTCATTTTTCTTTATTCGTGATAATTACTATAAGCCGACATCAACAAACAGGTATCGCATTGATGATGAAAATAGCCGAATTTTTCTTTGTCCAAATGCCAATCGCCACCACAACTTGGGCAAGGACGATCTTTGTTTTTTATTTTACTTCGTTTGGTATAATTCGATAAAAAGTAATAACATTTCACACCCGAAACTTCGGTAATTTTTGCAGCAATTTTTAGTCCTTGTTTCGATAAGCCTGAATCGTGTTTGCACTGCTGATTGATTGCCCATTTTTCGCCAAAACCGCAGTTTAGATCCAAAATAACGCAAGATTGATACGCATTTACCCAGCCCATAATATCATAAATTCGATTGTCGTGCAATTTTGGTAATTTGAATAATGGTACAAATTTTTCGCAAGTTCCGCAGCGAATAGGAGAGAAGTCGCCATAATAATACAAAACATAATAATCGTGCTTGGTGCAAGTACATATATTTTCTAATTCCTCTTCACCGCTACCAGAATAGTTAATTTCGAGTTTGTTGCCACACAGTTTTTCGATATTTTCTATGGCTGTTTTTACATAATGTGAATGGTGTTTTTCATCCAATGCTTCTTCAGTAAAAGTCCAAACATCTGCCGAAATGCGATTGTCTTTTATATACGGATTCATTTGTCGGCCATTAGTTTGTCCGTTTTCACGTATTTGACCTAGAACGCTACAAAACGATTGCCAAACTTCGTTTTCGTCTAATCCTGATTTGTACTTTATTGATATTGAATGCATAAATCAATCTACTTTTAATTTATAAACGTAATCCTTTTTGGTATATTTTTCAAAATCCTCACAAAAATGAGTTTCTTCTACTTTTATCATTTTACCATTTGCGTTGTTGAAAGCATCTATAATATCGTTCTTGGTTTTAACGTTTTGTATAACCTCTTTGCAATTTTTAAAACAATTCAAATCGCCAAAATTGTCATTTCCTGCTACAAAATAATTCGAGAATTTACAGAAAAAACAAGTTTCTATTTTGTAATTAGGGGGTAATGTAATTTGTAAATCAAACAACATTCGTTCATAATCTTCAAAGGTGTTTTCTATTAAAAATGTCTTTTCTACAACTTTCAATTTTATATTTCTTATTTTTTCAATTCCGAAATCATAATTCATCCACAACGTTAATTTTGATGGATAAACTTGATTTTCTATTCGTATTCTAATGTCAAAAACTTTCTCTATATGATTCGTTGTGTCAGTTTTGTTTTCTTGTATTTCGATGATTTTTTTATCGATAATTTCAATCCAATGATTTGTTTTTTCTACCACTTCGGTAATATCTTCCGATTTGAATCGTTCTAGCCAAAGTTGCCCTTCTTTTACATTCAAAACACAATTATCGGGATTTCTATTGTATTCAACATCAATAACAAAACGTTCGTTGCTGGCTGCTAAAAGCAACCCTTTTTCTTTTAAATCTTCTTCGTTAATGTTATAAATAATGTTGTCCCAAGAAGCATTCCAATCTTTGGTTAAATTAAATTTTTGAACCAAATATTTATTAGAGAATGGTTTATCCCAAATTTTCTCAAAATCGGATTTTTCCATTTTTAGATAATTTTCGTCTTCCATTTCGATAGGTTTTTCTGCAAAACCGCCATTCTCGTCTTGAAAATTTATTTCATCGTATTTATAAATTTTTCCGTTATCCAAAATTTCGATTTGGCGTTTTACATCTCCAAGCAAATCACATTCAAAATAATATTTCGTTATTTCAGAATAATCACGATTGTTTTTTTTGATGATTTCACTGTGTATTCTATTGAAATAAAGCAATTCAAAAGGTTTCCAATTTTCGTCTTTTGGTTCGTCGTCTTTTGGTTTTCGAACATTTTGAATCATTACTCTGTCACAAGCACCAAATCGTATAAAATTATGTTGCGCCTCTACTAACGAAATTGGATTTGGACCTACAATTTTAGTTACTTCAACATTACCAATTGGGCAAGTTTGCCAAAAACAAACTTCGCAAATTTCCCACGAATTGTCTTCGTTTACATGGGTTTTATAGCCGCAACATTGGCAAGTATATTTCAATTAATGTTTGTTAAAATTGATGATGTTTTTAGAATGAAAATTTAATAATTTCAAATTTAAGATAAATTTTCATTCGAAATTATTTTATCTAATTGATTTCTAAATTTTTTTACTAAACATTTTTAAAATGACTAATGCATGTGGAAATGTAATTGCTGCTAAAAATGAAAAAAACAAAGCATCAAAAAGTTTAATGTCTCTAAAAGCGAAATAAAGTAATATTATTCCAAACAAAGAAATGATCCAATATAAAAAAGCCGATTTGAGATAGGCAATTCCAGTTTTTAGTGAAGTTTCACCATGAAGGAAATTTATTTGATCGATTATCGAAGGAATACTATGCCAAAGTATAAAATAAATTGCAAACCCCCATATTAAACTTGATGATAAAAAAATAATAGTGAATACAAGCAAGTAAAAGATTTCTAATAAAATTAATATTCTATTTTTTTCTACATATATATATAGGTACAAATAAAAACCTAAAAGAATAAATCCAGAAATTTTCAAAAGCAAAGAAATGTAGTTTAATGAAATTGTATATTCGGTAATATTAAGGACAATTTTTTGAACTTCAATTTTATGAAAATTGAACAGTAATAATAGCACTAAAATTCCATAAGTAAACTTAAAAATTAATCCAAACCATTTATTTTGAATAATTTTTATGTTTTGTGTTTGTTGTTCTCCAAAGTGATAACTACTCACTAAAACAAACAAGAGTAAAGCAAACCATGGAATTAAATAAAAACAAATTGCTCCAAGTAGCACAATGACAATATAATAGATCAAAATTTTAACAAATGATAACTTTTTAGTATTTGTACCAATATTTTGAATGAGTTGCAAATCATTTGCACCATGTAGTATTCCAAAAGAAAAAATTAATGTAAACCCCAATAAAACTTGAGAATATTCAGACAGGAAAGTACTAAGCCAAAGGCTAAAGAAACTTCCTACAATTGCGACTTTAATGAATTTTTGCATAAACAAAAGTTAATTTAACAAAAATAAGCAAAAAAAATTACATTATCTGCATTTACTTTGTTTAAGTTTTATTATCTTTGGTTAAACAAAATCATTTAATCTTAATTTAAACAATTTATTATGACACAATTTATGCTTTTTACGAGTCTTGTTTCAAAACTGGAATTTGACGATTACACTGGGTTTACTTTTTTTGTTGGTTGCATGGCTATGATGGCTGCATCAGCATTTTTCTTTTTGTCTTTAAATCAATTTGACAAAAAGTGGCGTACCTCTGTACTAGTTTCTGGATTAATTACATTCATTGCCGCAGTACATTATTTCTACATGAAAGAATACTGGGGTGAGTTTAAAGAATCACCAACTTTTTTCCGTTATGTTGACTGGGTTTTAACAGTACCGTTAATGTGTGTTGAATTTTATTTAATACTAAAAGCATCAGGAGCAAAAATTGGATTATTATGGAAAATGATAGCCTACTCAATAGTAATGTTAGTTACTGGTTATCTTGGTGAAACTGTTTTCAAAGATTCAGCGGCACTTTGGGGTGGTATATCAGGAGCAGCATATTTTCTTATAGTTTATGAAATTTGGTTAGGTGAAGCATCTAAACTGGCTGCTGCTGCAGGAGGAAATGTACAATCTTCACACAAAATTTTATGTTGGTTTGTACTTGTAGGATGGGCAATTTATCCTTTAGGATACATGTTAGGAACCGAAGGATGGTATACAGGTTTACTAGGAACAGGTAGTGTAGACGTTGCGTACAACATTGCTGATGCTATAAACAAAATAGGCTTTGGATTAGTAATTTATAGTCTTGCTGTGAAATCACAAGAAAATTAATAATTACATATTTGTAGTTAATCTTAACCAGATAGTTTTTCAACTATCTGGTTTTTTATTTTTTTATTAATGCAATTTTTGTAATTTGGTAGCCTATTAAAAAAACCAAATCATGAAAAAAATCGTCTTACTCATTTTCATTACTTTTTTATGTTTATCATCGTATAGTCAAAAAAAGAAAAAAAGTTCAAAAGCAAAAGCAACATCTTCAAGTACAGCATTAGCAAAAGCAGATAATATTTCCGCAGAATTCATTAAAGATAAATTCTATTTGTTTAATACTATTTCAAAAACTAAAAAAGATACTATTTCAATAAAAATTATTGATACAAAATCTGTTCTGTCAGATTGTAAACTAGAATCTTTTATTACAAAAACCAAAAAATTGTATTATTTATCTTGGTTAGAAAAAACTACAACTGTATCTACCAATAAAACAGAAGAGATTACACAAATAAATTCTCAAATTTTTGATATTGATTCTAAAACAAAAATGTTGGATAATATTCAAAAAAGCACTAAAATTACTGAGAAAGTATTTCTAGATCGATTAAAAAATGCCTCTGAAACTCAAGAAAGAATGAGAAATGAAGGTTCTATATTTACTAAAACCAAAGACGGTGATGTGCTTTTAAATTCAAAAACAAAAGAGACAAAAATGACATTCGATCTTGCTAAAAATCAATATGTAACAAAAAAATAAACATACAAACAATGAATTTTATTAAAAAAACAATTATAACCTCATTTTTATTAGTTTCTTTTTTTAGTTGTAAAAACAATAAAGAAAAAGAATTTGATATCAATGCACCAGATGCATTGTCAACAAACCGAGATACATTAATAAATCCATCAGATGATTTTTTTATGTATGACAATGGCGGTTGGTTTAGTAAAAATCCAATTCCAGAAACCGAGAAAAGTAATGGAATTTTCAGAACAATTCAAGACACAATAAATAATCAAGTTAAACAAATTTGTGAAAAATCGGCAAAAGATACAGGTGCAAAAAAAGGTTCTAACCAACAAAAAATAGGAGATTTCTATGCGTCAGGAATGGATACAATTACCATCAATAAATTAGGTTTCACCCCATTAAAATCAGAATTAGATAAAATCGATGCCATAAATGACTCAGAAACTTTACTTGCTGCAATAGCACATTTACATACGATAGGAGCAAGTCCAGCATTTTCATTTTACCTTAGTCAAGATGATAAAATCAGTACAAAATATGCTTTGTTTTTTGGTCAAGGCGGACTTGGACTTGGAGACAGAGACTACTATTTTAACACAGATTCAGAAACAGTAAATATTCGAAAAGAATATCTAAATCATTTGCAAGTTATGTCAAAATTTCTTGGAAATGATGAACTTTCGTCACAAAAAAATGCCTCAGTAATCATGAAACTCGAAACTGATTTAGCAAAAGCATCACGCAAACTCGAGGCGCTTCGTGATCCAGAAAAAAACTACAATAAAATGTCTCTGGCAAGTTTAAATAAATTAACTACAAATATATCTTGGGATAAAGCCTTGCCGCTTATGAAAGTTACAAAAGCAGATTCTGTTATTGTGGGACAACCAGAATTCTTCAAAGCGTTAAATTCCATGATAAAAACATATCCAGTTGCAGATTGGAAAACCTATTTGAAATGGGATTTATTAAATTCCTTTGCTTCCTATTTAGGAAGTGATATTGAAAAACAAAATTTCAAATTTTATTCTACAGTTCTAAACGGTGTTGCAAAACAAAAACCACGGTGGAAACGAGTTGTAGATCAAACAGATGGATCTTTGGGCGAATTAATCGGGCAAGTTTACATCGCAGATTATTTACCAAAAGGCTCAAAAGAAAAACTTTTAGAAATTGGAAATAATATTCGTGATGTTTATGCCGAACACATCAAAAAATTAGATTGGATGGGAGAAGAAACCAAGAAAAAAGCCCTCAGCAAATTGTCAAAAATAGTAATGAAAGTAGGCTATCCAGACAAGTGGAAAGACATGAGTTCGGTTTCAATTTCCAGAAATTCCTATTGTGCAAATGTCATTGCAGTAAATAATTGGGCCTATAATTACATGATAACAAAATACGGAAAGCAAGTTGACAGAACCGAGTGGAGCATGCAACCACAAACCTATAATGCCTACTATAACGCAAGTAATAACGAAATCGTAGTGCCTGCATGTAACATTCTTGTTCCAGGTTATGAAGGAAGAATGCCAGACGATGCCATTTTATATGGAATCATAGGAGGTTCCACATTTGGACACGAAATCACTCATGGATTCGACGATCAAGGAAGCAAATACGACGAAAAAGGAAACCTAAACAATTGGTGGACACCAGAAGATTTAAAAAAATTCAACGCAAAAACAAAACTCATCGTTTCACAATTTAGTAAATTCGAAGCATTGCCAAACAAATTTGTTAATGGTGATGCCACACAAGGCGAAAATATTGCAGATTTAGGTGGCGTTGTAATGGGTTACGAAGCATTCAAAAAAACAAAACAATTCACAAGCAACCAAAAAATAGCAAAACTAAATCCAAATCAAAGATTTTTCTTAGCCTATGGTTATGCTTGGATGGTCAACAACAAAAAAGAGGCATTGGCACAACAAATCATGACTGATGTTCATGCACCAGCAAAATTTAGAATCAATGGACCACTAATGAACATTCCAGAATTCTATCAAACCTTCAACATCAAAGAAGGCAGTAAAATGAGACAATCAGATGAAAATCGAGTAATTATTTGGTAAAAAAATTCTATAAAAGCCATCAAGAAATTGATGGTTTTTTTATGGAGCCAATCCTGCTTTCCGTTTCAAGATTTATCGCAATTGCTTTTTTTCTAAAAATCGCAAAGAACTCCCTTTGGTCGTTTTTGCGATTTAAGAAAAAATAGCAATTTTCTCAAAATGCTTTTCACTTCAATCAGGGCTAGTGATAGTTGTAAGTTCAAGATATTTTAATAAATTTGTATCAACAAATAAATTTCAATCCCATCAACAAACTAAAAATTCTCAACGATCCAATATATGGTTTCATAACCATCCCAAACGAATTAATTTACGATCTGATTCAGCATCCCTATTTTCAACGTTTGCGTCGTATTTCACAAATGGGATTGTCCTATTTGGTCTATCCAGGAGCACATCACACACGTTTTCATCATGCGTTAGGTTGCATGCACATCATGCAAAAAGCCATTGAAGTGCTACGATTCAAGGAAATACAAATATCTCCCGAAGAAGAAAATGCGCTTTTAATTGCCATTTTATTACATGATATTGGGCATGGACCATTTTCGCATGCTATGGAACACAGTATAGTAGAAACCGTAAGTCACGAATCGATATCGTTACTTTTTATGAATAAATTAAATCTAGAATTCAACGGAAAACTTTCATTAGCAATTCAAATTTTCAAGGGTGAATATCATCGAAAGTTTATGTTACAACTCATTTCCAGTCAATTAGATATGGACAGAATGGATTATCTCAAACGTGATAGTTTTTATACAGGAGTTGCAGAAGGAAACATCAATTCTGATAGATTAATTCAAATGATGAATGTTGTAGACGACGTTTTAGTTATTGAAGAAAAAGGAATTTATTCAGTCGAAAAATTCCTAATGGCAAGACGACTCATGTATTGGCAAGCCTATTTGCATAAAACAAGTTTAGTTGCCGAATTGATTCTAACAAAAATTCTAAAACGTGCCAAAGAATTAACCGAAAAAGGAATACGTTTAAACTGTAGTGAATCTTTACGTTTTTTTATAGAACACAAAGTAGAATTAAACGGTTTTGATGATGTTATTTTACATGCGTTTTCACAACTAGATGATTTTGATATTATAAGTGCTTTAAAAAATTGGCAAAATAACGATGACTTTATATTGAATTCATTATCAAAAATGATAATCAACAGAGATTTATTAAAAATACAAATGAGTCCAGAAAAAATCTCAACCGAAGAAAGAGATTCTAAACTAGATAAATTTTCAAAAGAAAATAACATATCCAT
Organism: Bacteroidota bacterium; assembly: GCA_031431275.1. Lineage (GTDB taxonomy): Bacteria > Bacteroidota > Bacteroidia > Flavobacteriales > Flavobacteriaceae > Flavobacterium. The sequence continues at coordinate 33,327 of JANPDC010000177.1, read as the reverse complement.
TTCTGAGGCTAAATACTTTATTTTCAAAGGAAAGATAATCAATCAAGCCTACAGTTCCGTTGCAGAACCAATCAGAATTTTAATGAAAAACAAAACTATAGAAGATGTAGTAGAGGCATCAGATCAACTCAATTTGAAAGCCTTGTCAAAAGCCGTTACAAAATATTACATCTGTTTTCCAAAACAATCACTACTAAAATAGTGAATAAAACCTATTTTTTTATATTTTTGTTTTAATGAACTTTACAGCATCACAAATATCGGAAATTTTAGAAGGCGAAGTTGTTGGTAATCCAAATGCTGAGGTTTTTAAACTATCAAAAATAGAAGAAGGTTCCCAAGGATCACTTTCATTTTTGAGTAATCCAAAATATTCCAATTATATTTATACAACAAATGCTTCAATAGTAATAGTAAACAGTACGTTTGTATTAGAAAAAGAAGTAAAAACGACACTCATAAAAGTAGAAGATGCATACAGCGCTTTTACGAAAATTCTCGAATTTTATAGCCAAGCAAAAAACAATAAAACAGGAATTGAACAACAATCAGTCATTTCTGAAAATGTAAAATATGGTGAAAATCTCTATCTAGGAAGTTTTTCGTATATTGGCGAAAATACAGTTTTAGGAAACAATGTAAAAATTTATCCGAACTGTTTTATTGGCGAAAATGTTGTGATTGGAAATAATGTTAGTATTTTTGCGGGCGCAAAAATTCATTCAGATACTATAATAGGTAATAATTGTGCCATTTATTCTGGAGCGGTAATTGCAGCAGATGGTTTTGGTTTTGCTCCAAATCCTGATGGGACTTTTACAAAAATTCCACAAATTGGAAATGTAATTATTGAAGATAATGTTGATATTGGTGCTTGTACTACGATCGATAGAGCCACAATGGGTTCCACAATTATAAGAAAAGGAGTAAAATTAGACAATCAGATTCAAATTGCACACAATGTTGAAATTGGCGAAAATACAGTAATTGCAGCGCAAACTGGAATTGCTGGAACAACCAAAATAGGTAAAAATTGCATGATTGGTGGTCAAGTTGGTATAGCAGGGCATTTAATCATTGGAAATAATGTTCGAGTTCAAGCACAATCCGGAATTGGAAGAAACGTAAAAGACAATGAAATTTTACAAGGAAGTCCTTCATTTGGATATAGTGATTTTAGCAAATCCTATGTTCATTTCAAGAATTTGCCAAAAATAGTTGCAGAACTAGAGAGTTTAAAAAAGAAAATTAATAATAAATAATAATGATGGTAAAACAAAAAACCATAAAAAGCGAAATTACGCTCACAGGAGTTGGATTACACACTGGAAAAGAAGTTACAACAACTTTCAAACCAGCACCAATCAACAACGGTTTTACATTTGTTAGAGTTGATCTCGAAGGTAGTCCGATTATAGAAGCCGATGCTAATTATGTCGTAAATACTCAAAGAGGAACAAATTTAGAAAAATTAGGAGTAAAAATTCAAACTCCAGAACATGTTCTAGCAGCACTAATTGGCTGTGATTTAGACAACGTAATCATTGAATTAGACGCATCCGAATTACCAATTATGGATGGTTCTGCTAAATTTTTTGTAGAAGCCATAGATAAAGTAGGAGTAGAGGAACAAAGTGCTGAAAGAAAATATTATGTTGTAAAAGAAAATATATCATTTGTAGACGAAACAACAGGAAGTGAAATTCTTGTAATGCCATCAGATGATTTTCAGGTAACTGCAATGGTCGATTTTGGGACTAAAGTTCTGGGAACTCAAAATGCAACCATGAAAAATATTTCAGAATTCAGAACCGATTTTGCGAATTGCAGAACGTTCAGTTTTCTTCATGAACTAGAATCTTTGTTAGACAATGGACTCATTAAAGGCGGTGATTTGAACAATGCCATTGTATATGTTGACAAAGAGATTTCCGAAAAAACCATGAACAACCTAAAAATTGCTTTTGGAAAAGATAAAATCACAGTAAAAGAAAACGGAATTCTGGACAATCTGACATTACATTATCCAAATGAAGCAGCAAGACACAAACTATTAGATGTTATTGGTGATTTATCTTTAATAGGTATAAGACTAAAAGGAAAAGTAATCGCAAACAAACCTGGTCATTTTGTCAACACACAATTTGCTAAAAAATTATCTAAACTCATCAAAATAGAACAAAGAAATCATGTTCCTGTTTATGATTTGAACTTAGAACCTTTGATGGATGTTAACAAAATCATGAGTATTTTGCCACATAGACCACCATTTTTGTTCATTGACAGAATTCTTGAAATGTCTGAAAATCATGTAGTCGGATTGAAGAATGTGACTATGAATGAGCCTTTTTTTGTAGGACATTTTCCAGAAGCACCAGTAATGCCTGGCGTAATCATCATAGAGGCAATGGCGCAAACTGGTGGAATTTTAGTGTTGAGTACGGTTCCAGACCCAGAAAACTATCTTACTTTCTTCATGAAAATTGATGGTGTAAAATTTAAAAATAAAGTACTTCCGGGAGATACTCTAACGTTCAAATGCGAATTAATAACACCAATCAGAAGAGGAATTTGTCACATGTCTGCCAAAGCATTTGCAAACGGAAAATTAGTAGCAGAAGCGGAGTTGATGGCCCAAATTGCAAAAAAACAATAAATTTTGATTATTTGCTGGTTTGGTTATTTGTTTATCCGAATCAACAAAAAACCAAAAAACCAAATCAACATATAAAATATTATGAATCAACCTTTAGCATATGTTCATCCAGGCGCAAAAATCGCCAAAAATGTTGTGATTGAGCCTTTTACAACCATTCATAATAACGTTGTTATTGGAGATGGAACCTGGATAGGATCAAACGTAACCATCATGGAGGGGGCAAGAATAGGAAAAAATTGCAGTATTTTTCCAGGTGCCGTTATTTCTGCTGTTCCACAAGATTTGAAATTTGGCGGAGAAGATTCACTTGCTGTAATTGGAGACAATACAACCATTCGAGAATGTGTAACCATCAATCGAGGAACCATTGCATCTGGTCAAACAACCATTGGGAGCAACTGTTTGATAATGGCAACAGCACATATTGCTCATGATTGTCATATTGGTGATCACGCCATTGTAGTAAATGGAGTGGCACTAGCAGGTCACGTCACGGTTGGTAAATACGCAATAATTGGAGGCTTAGCCGCAATTCATCAGTTCATTCACATTGGAGATCATGCCATGGTTTCTGGAGGATCATTAGTTCGAAAAGATGTTCCTCCGTACACTAAAGCAGCAAAAGAACCATTATCCTATGTCGGTATCAATTCTGTTGGCTTGCGCCGAAGAGGATATACTACAGAAAAAATACGTGAAATTCAAGAAATTTTCAGAATCTTGTATCAAAAAAACCTAAACACATCTCAAGCAGTTGGAATCATTGAAGCCGAAATGGAAGCAACTCCAGAGCGTGATGAAATTTTAGATTTTATAAGAAGTTCTTCTCGTGGAATTATGAAAGGCTATACAGGAGGATTATAATTAAAGATTACATACAAATATAAATTAAAAATAACCGAATAAACAAAAACAAAAAATGGCATCTACATCAGATATTAAAAACGGATTGTGCATCAAATACAATAATGATATATACAAAATTATCGAATTTCTTCATGTTAAGCCCGGAAAAGGTCCAGCATTTGTAAGAACGAAACTAAGAAGTTTGTCGAACGGAAAAGTTTTAGACAATACTTTTTCTGCGGGTCACAAAATAGATGAAATTCGTGTTGAAAATCATAAATTTCAATTTTTATATCCCGAAGGTGATTTATTTCATTTCATGAATGTAGAAACCTATGAGCAAATTTCATTAAATAAAGCAATTTTAGATTCACCAGATTTATTAAAAGAAGGAGAAAGTGTTATGGTTAGTATCAACACCGAAACTGATTTGCCAATTTCTGTAGACATGCCATCATCTGTAGTACTCGAAGTTACGTATGCCGAACCAGGAATTAAGGGTAACACAGCCACAAATGCAACGAAATCTGCAACTGTAGAAACAGGTGCTACTGTAAACGTACCTTTATTTATAAACGAAGGCGATAAAATCAAAATCGATACAACTTCTGGAAATTACATGGAACGAGTAAAAGAATAATCCCCCTAAACCCCAAAGGGGGAATTAATATGAAATTCAACAAAAAACAATCTTTAGAACAAATTGCCAATTTGCTTAATTGCGAATATATAGGCGATAAAAATTTCGAAGTTCTCGGCATGAACGAAATTCATGTGGTAGAATCAGGAGATATTGTTTTTGTAGATCATCCTAAATACTATGATAAAGCCCTACAATCTAAGGCAACAATAATTTTAATCAATAAAAATGTTGTTTGTCCAGATGGGAAAGCATTATTGATTTCAGATGATCCTTTTCGGGATTTTAACAAATTAACCAATCATTTCAGGCCATTTAAGTTTTCGAATGTTTCTATATCTGAATCGGCCCAAATAGGAATAGGAACAATTATTCAACCCAATTGTTTTATTGGAAATCATGTTCAAATCGGAAAGAATTGTATTATTCATTCTAATGTTTCAATTTATGACCATACAGTAATTGGTGATAATGTAATTATTCATGCAGGTACAATTTTAGGTGGAGATGCGTTTTATTACAAGAAACGTCCAGATGGTTTCGATCAATTAGTTTCAGGAGGAAGAGTTGTAATAGAAAATAATGTTGGAATTGGTGCGTTATGTACTATTGATAAAGGTGTTACTGGAGATACCACAATTGGCGAAGGAACTAAAATTGACAATCAAGTACATGTTGGTCATGACACAATAATAGGTAAAAAATGTTTGATTGCCTCTCAAACAGGAATTGCAGGTTGCGTAATCATTGAAGATGAAGTTACGCTTTGGGGACAAGTTGGAACAACGAGTGGCATTACCATTGGTTCCAAAGCTATCATAATGGGTCAAACTGGAGTTACAAAATCTGTTGAAGGAGGAAAATCGTATTTTGGAACACCAATTCAAGAATCAAGAGAAAAACTAAAGCAATTAGCCAACATTAAAAAAATTCCTGAAATTTTAAGTAAATTGAAATCATCATGACATTAAAAAAAATAATTCGAGAGTTCTATAAATCAGATGCACTCATAAATGGCGACATCATGGCCTCTTATTTGCATAAAGAAGTAACTCTAAATTGGAGTAGTTCTCAAGGCATTTTTGAAATGGACTACAATAGAATACTAGAATTTACATACGGAATCGGAAAATCATACGTTCGCTCAAAGGCAAAAATTACTCATATTCTGCAAGATGGAAATTTTGTTTCAATTCGATACAATTATTATGCTAAAACAATAGAAAATCCGAGAGAGGAAATGCACTTAGCAGATGTTTTTGTAATTTGGGAAATGAAAGATGAAAAATTATACAAAGGATTTCAAATGAGTCAAGTTCCATTGCTTAATATTTAATAAAAAAACTATAAAAAGTAAGTTCAAAAGATTACTTTTGCCAAACAAAAATAAAAATAACATAAATTATATAACATGAGCGTTTTAGTCAATAAAGATTCTAAAATAATTGTACAAGGATTCACAGGTAGCGAGGGAACTTTTCACGCATCACAAATGATTGAATACGGCACAAATATAGTGGGTGGTGTAACTCCAGGAAAAGGTGGCACAACACATTTGGATCGTCCAGTTTTTAATACAGTAAAAGATGCAGTTGATGTTGCTGGTGCTGATACAACAATCATTTTTGTACCACCTGCTTTTGCTGCAGATGCAATTATGGAAGCCGCTGATGCAGGAATAAAAGTAATTATTGCAATCACAGAAGGAATTCCGGTTTCTGATATGATCAAAGCATACGAATATATCAAACACAAAGACTGTCGTTTAATTGGACCAAACTGTCCAGGAATAATTACTCCAGGAGAAGCAAAAGTGGGAATTATGCCAGGTTTTGTTTTCAAAAAAGGAACTGTTGGAATTGTTTCTAAATCTGGAACATTAACCTATGAGGCTGCGGATCAAGTAGTAAAACAAGGTTTAGGAATCACAACAGCAATTGGTATTGGTGGAGACCCAATTATTGGAACTACAACAAAAGAAGCTGTTGAATTGTTGATGAATGATCCAGAAACAAATTGCATCGTGATGATTGGTGAAATTGGTGGTCAACTCGAAGCAGACGCTGCAAAGTGGGTAAAAGCAGATGGAAATCGCAAACCAGTTGTTGGTTTTATTGCTGGTGAAACTGCTCCAAAAGGAAGAACAATGGGACACGCTGGTGCAATTGTTGGTGGTGCAGACGATACTGCTGAAGCAAAAAAACGCATCATGAGAGAATGTGGAATTCACGTTGTAGATTCTCCTGCTGAAATTGGTAAAAAAGTAAAAGAAGTTTTGGGATAATTTTAATTCAGATTAAATGAAGTTCAAAATAATATTGTACATATTTTTATTCAGTTTTTTTATATCAGTAGGACAAATTTCTGTTAGCAGTTCTACAGCAGGAAGTTTAGATAAATTCAAGCCAGAAGTTTTTAAAAATTTTAAGGCTACAACAACAGTTTTCATCCTTTCTAATGTTTATAAAAAGGAAGAGTACGAAAAATTATTAAAAACATGTTGGACAGTAACGCCATTTAAAATAGTTTCTGTTGATGATTTTGATTACAGAAATTATCTGTCAAAAGAATATTCTTTTGCTCATTTAATTAGTAGTTCTCATGAAGAGGGAATGATACGATTTACAAACAGAATAAAGTTTTACATGATTGATTTGGATAAAGTCAATAAAAAAATTGAAAGCACAAAAGAGAAATACCAAAAGTTTATTGATTTAATAAATTACAATTTAATTGAAATTGCAAGTATCGAATTATTTGCCAATACTGAAATGTGCCAAAAAATTGATAGCAAATATGGTATGATGAAGTCAATAGATTATTCGAAACCATCTACTTTTATTCAGGAATATGAATATTTTTATTCTAAAAAGGTATTCGATGAAAAAGAGCTCAAATTTAATTTTAGAAAAGAAATGATTGACTTGATTTATGAAGATCCATCTTTTAAAAATTATACTCTGGGCGTATTGAAAAATTACTTTCAGAAATTGAATGGTTTACTTGTAAATGAACAATTTTGTGGGTTAAAAGAAACAGACTACAAATCTAATGAATTAAAAAACTTAAAAATAAAAACGCTATATATACCAGATTATAATAATTTTTACTATATACCAGCAAGGTATCACATTGAGGATGTTATGCGAACTGACAAACAAATGGAGGAATTATTTAAAGATTATAAATACAAATATGAGTTTATAAAGGATAATGATCTTGATTCTAAAATACAAAATAATGACGAAATCTATTATTTGCGATACGTAAAGGTCAATAACCGTAAATATTTCCATATTGTTAATAGTAAAACAGGTGAAGTTATTTACAAGGATTTTGGAGCAGGGCTTTCTACATATAACATTAATGGCAAAGATTTTAAAAATCTATCCGAAGCCATAGATCAATAACAAGAACAGTAAAAATGAAAAACTCCATCTAGTTTTTTAACTAAATGGAGTTTTTTTATAATAATTATTTTTTGAATTCAACTTTCAAAAAAGCAATAAACAAAAAAATAATGTACAAAGAATTAAAAAAATTTAAAATCACAAACAGTTTCAATTTCACAGTAAACGACAATTTAGAAACTGTTTGTAATACATCAGAAACCGCAAATGGTGTGTTTTTAGTTTATGCAGTTGATGGTGAAGCCAAAAATTTGATCATGGTGGGTTCAACTGGAACGATTCAAAACAATGGAACTCTAAAAAGCAAAAATGGTGGCATGTATGACAAAATTGTCAATGGACATCAATTTGCAAAAACAGGAAGAAAATATTCTTGGCCAGCACAAATGAAAATTGAAAACATCGAAAGACTAGAAGTTTTTTGGTACGATACATTCAATGAAAAAAATAAAGTAATTCCAACTTTTGTTGAAGGTCAAATTTTACAACTCTATTTCGAAGAAAACGGAACATTACCAAAATGGAATGTTGCTTTCTAAGTTTTAATAAAAAAATAAAAAAATCCGTATCGAAAACTTTTGATACGGATTTTTTTATTTAGAAAATACTTTACTTTTTATATCCAACAATTTGAACCGCCCGATACGAAGGGTTAAAAGTCCCAATAACATATACAACTTTGCAAAAATATCCTTTTTTGTCAATGTCAATAGCAATTTTAACGTTCAATGAATCGTTAGGATTCAATTCTGATGGATAGTTTCCTAACGTCGTACAATCGCAAGTTGTTTTTACAAACAAATTGGTTAGTTTATTGGTACCAACATTTTTAACAACTAAATATGTTGTTATTTTATCGGTAGTTATGGTATCCATATCAATTTCAAAAGGACACTCAATTTTACTAAATTTTTCTTTTGGAATTTTTTTTATGGCAAGAGTTTTTTCGTCTTCTGAACTATGATTGTGATTGTTACAAGAAAAAAACAACCAAAAAATTGATATTAAAATTATAGGTTTAATCTTCATAAACTTCTATATATTGAACGAATGATTTGTTTTTGCCCAAATTTGGGTGCCATTTATTATCAAAAAAACGACAATTTATATCATTTAATCCTTCACCTTCATTTACACTGAAACTTTGACCATAATTAATTAATTTTTCGCCTTTAATTTTACCAAAAACCCAATCATCTGAATTATCAAGTTGAGGAATCCACTGCATGGCTATAAAGTATTCGCCTGAATTAAGTCTGAAATTAGCATCTTGAATTTCAACTCTATTCAATCCTCTCTTGTAATTTTCAACAATTTGATTATAAATTACTTGGTTTGGTTTTCCATCTTTGCAGTTGTATATTTGAAATCCAAATGGGGAATTGTTTGCTTGTGAAGTTTCAACACGAAAATTATAAAACGCGATTGTGGAAGTCTTTTTTAAATCAATTTTTGTAGCACAAACAGTATTTTCTATCTTACTAGCGTTTACATGTGATAAATTTGATTTATTTAGGTTTAAATTTCCATAACCGATAGTTTTTTGTTTTCCACGAATGAGAACTTCCAAAAGTTCTTCAGGTCTTTTTGGTAATTTACAAATGTTATTTTTGTTAGTTGTTAAATCATAAATGATGTTTTTATAGTTTTTCGCACCAACTAAAATTTTTGTTTCATTTGTTTCAAAAACTAATTGACCATTATCATCGGCTTTAGCTAAAAACTGACCGTTTTCTTTCAATGCAAACGCAGTTGAAACTAAGTTTTGATTCAGTGAATCTTTGACAATAATTTTAATGCTTTGGGCATTTGAAATATTACTAAAAATAAAAAATAACAAAAACGAATAGTTCTTAATCATAAAATTTAATTTTTGGGTGACTAAATTGTCACCCAATTTTTTTAACGTGGACCATCTGGATGAGTTTCACAACTATGTGCAATCCAAAAAGTATGTTTACAACAAGTTTCTTGATAGCCAGTTACTGTACAACTTGTACCAAACATTTTGCCAAAAATTGTTTCCTCGTCACTTCCCATTTGGTTTGTACTTCCTGCAAAAGCAGATACCGAAATTAACAAAACTGCTACCGCAGAAAGAATTACTTTCTTTTTTGAATTTAAGAATTTCATAATTAAAAAAATTAAAATTAAACATTTATTTGTAATAAACTCTTTGCTAAAAGTTTATTTTACAAAATAACTACTTTTTTGATTTCTAAAAAAAGCGGAAACTGTCATTTTATGTGCTAAATTTGTCAAAAAATATTTTTTTACAATTAGCAACCTTTTTTAATTACCATCAGAATGCGTGATAGTGCAACTGTGTGCAATCCAAAATGTATGTTTACAGCAATACACTTCATAACCAATAATAGAGCAACTTGTTCCAAACATTTTTCCGAATATTGATTTTTCATCATCACCCATTTGGTTTGTACTTCCTGCAAAAGCAGATATCGAAATAAACAAAACTGCTACCGCAGAAAGAATTACTTTCTTTTTTGAATTTAAAAATTTCATAATTAAAAATTTAAAATTAAACATTTATTTGTAATAAACTCTTTGCTAAAAGTTTATTTTACAAAATAACTACTTTTTTGATTTCTAAAAAAAGCGAAAACTGTCAATTTGTGTGCTAAATATGTCAAAAAAATTTAATTTTCGGTGTTTTGTTTTATGGATTTTGAACTATCTTTGTTCATAAAAATAATAATATGCACAACGAAATAGTCAAAAAAATAAAGCATTTGCGAATCGAAAAAGGCTTTTCTAAACCAGACATGGCAGAGAAACTGCACATTGATCTTTCGGCATACTCCCGTTTAGAATCGGGCAAAACTTTTTCTTGGGCAAAACATCTTGATGAATTATTTCAAATTCTTGACATTGCTCCCGAAGATTTTTTTAAAGGTATTGGAACAAACGTAAAAATCATTAATAAAGAAGGTTCTTTTGGAAGTAATAATTTGCATATCGATAGTCTATTTGCTGAAAATAAGGAAAAAACGGAAAAAATGGAGATTTTATATCAAAATCAATTAAAAGACAAAGATGTGATGATTGAGCAATTGATGAAGGTAATCGATAAAATGAAATAGTTTAAAACCAAAAGCAATCAATACAGATTTTTTCATTTAGAAAATATCACACTTCTCGGAATTCTCAATTTTGAAATTCTTTAGAATTAAATAATCTAAACAATTTCTGAAATCGTTTGAATAACTGTCTTCGGCAAATGATTCACGACGTCTGCGAAGTAATGTGCGTTCAATTTCGTGTTTGTAATTCGAATTGGTATAAAATTCGTTTTCTGATTCAACTTTGAAATACATTCCTTCTGTTCGAATTTTGTATTTACCTTCAAAAATTACGATAGCAAAATCCATATACAAATTTTGCTCCGTAAATTCATTAGAGTTGCATTTGCAATCTTTCAAAACCAAACGACCCGTTTTTTTTGATTCATCAAAGATTATTTTATTGTTTTTTGATAAAACTTTGACGATATCTGATTCAGAGGTTTTGAAAGCGGCTTCCCAGTATACTTTTTTTTCAACTACATAAAAATTTGATTGCTGCGAAAACATCGAAACACTAAAAAGCAAAAACAAGATGATGATTTTTTTCATATTCTAGAATTCTGAAATTTCTGAATTTGTTATTTGAAATATTTTTGTAAAATAGGCATCTAAACAAGTCAGATTCAGTTTGTTTTTATCTGTTGGATGAAAAACATTTTGTCCTAAACGCAATACATAATTTTCAATTGGGGATTTATTATCATTATCGCCTTCTGACTCAAAATTAATATCACTCACAACAATTTTATATTTATCGTCTTTGAATTCAATCGTGAAATTGATGTCAAAAGTGTTTTCTAAATAAAAAGTCCCTCCTTTGCAATTGCAACGCAAATTGATTCCTTTTCCAGATTCATTATCCTTGTTGGCATTTATTTTGTCATTTTTATCGATTTTAGCCAAAATATCTTTTTCAGATGTTTTGAAGGCAAGTTCCCAAGATACTTTTTTGTTTGTTGCAGTAAAATGGGGAATTTGAGCAAAAGCAATGCTTGTGAAAAGCAAAAAGAAGATAGTTTTTTTCATGATTTTTATTCGATTAAGGTGGCTCCTGCAGGAGTTAATAGTTTGATTAATTTGGCATCTATCAAAAGTAATTGTCTTTGTTTTCCGCTACTGTCTTTTATTTCTGTAAAATTATTTTTTAAAAAACCGTTGTTGTAGGCATTTTTGTTAGTTCCCATCACAAAGCTTTCAATAGTGATAATGTAGCTGTTTTTAGTTTTGGTTAATTCAAAATTAAAGTTTGTTCTTTCGGTGTAGTCTTCAAAATTTAGCCCAAAACTCATGTTTACAGCATTTCCTGTGTCTGTGGCTTTATCAGTAAAAACACTTGGATGGTTTTTATCAATTAGTTCTAAAACATTTGGAGCATCGCTTTTGAATTCAATTTGCCAAAACAGGTTGTTGTTTTGAACTGAAAAATGATGTTTTTGCGAAAATGAAGTGATACTGATGAATACAAGTAGATAATAAAGTCTCATTTTTTATACTTTTTCGATAATAATTTGAGAATTCTTAGTTTGGAATGTTTTCATGAGATTTGATTCAAAACAACTAAGTATTCTGACATGGTTTGATCCGGTTGAAATTTCGGTTTCTTTGTTTTGAGAAAACTTTCCAGTAAAATCAAACTTTCGCTTATCAACTCGAAATTCTCTATCTAAAACATAATTGAGGTTGTATACACGAACAGTATAGGTTGTTTCTGTAAAAGTAACTTTGAAATCAAAACTCAGTGAATACTGGCTTTCATCATCATTTGCATATTGGCGAAGTTTACAATTGCTGTAAACTCGAATTCCTTTTCCTGTATTGTCTATTTTGTTGGTTTCAATTCGAGCATCTGTCTTGTCGATTTGAGATAAAACATCAGTGTCTGTGGTTTTGAAAGTGGCTTCCCAAAATATTTCTTTGTTTTCGATTTTGAAATGCTGCGATTGACTAAAAGTTGTAATTAAAATGAAGCAAAAGAGTAAAAGTTTTTTCATGAATTATTTTTTTACAAACTTAATCAAGATTCGAGCCAAAAAATCATTTTTAGAAACTTTTTTTAAAATCCACAAATAATCTTATATTTGAACTCTTGTAAACTAGCCCCGATGGAAACGGAAATCCTTTTGTGAAGCTTTTTAGCGAAACAAAAGATTGGAGAGTACAGCGGGATTAGCTTCAAAAAAATAAAATTAATTTTTCTAAAACATAAAAATGAAATTACTCGAGGGAAAAACAGCTATCATCACTGGTGCAAGCCGTGGAATTGGGAAAGGAATTGCTGAGGTTTTTGCAAAACATGGCGCTAATGTGGCTTTTACATATAGTTCTTCTGTGGAATCTGCACATGCGCTCGAAACAGAATTGAATGCGTTGGGTGTAAAAGCCAAAGGATATCAATCGAATGCTGCCGATTTTAATGAAGCACAAACTTTTGTTGAGGCTGTTTTAGCCGAATTTGGAACGGTTGACATTTTGATTAACAATGCCGGAATCACTAAAGATAATTTGCTGATGCGCATGTCTGAAGAGGATTTTGATAAAGTGATTAACGTGAATTTGAAATCGGTTTTTAATATGACAAAAGCCATTCAAAAAACTTTTTTGAAGCAGCGTTCGGGTTCTATCATTAACATGAGTAGTGTTGTTGGAGTTAAAGGAAATGCGGGTCAAACTAATTATGCGGCCTCAAAAGCCGGTGTGATTGGGTTTACAAAATCCGTGGCATTGGAGTTGGGTTCACGCAATATTCGTTGCAATGCTATTGCTCCAGGATTTATTGAAACCGAAATGACTGCGAAACTCAACGACGATGTTGTGCAAGGATGGCGCGATGGAATTCCTCTGAAACGAGGCGGAACTTGCGAAGATGTTGCGAATGTTTGTGTGTTTTTAGCATCGGAATTGAGTGCTTATGTTACAGGTCAGGTTTTGAATGTTGATGGTGGAATGTTGACCTAGTATTTATGAAAAATAAATACATAATTATTATTTTCATTTTTGGATTAATTATCACGTTTTTTGGTACTTTGTTTAAAATTACTCATTGGGAAATTGGCATATTTTCTGGAGTTATTTTGATAACAATTGGAATGTTAACAAAGGTTATTGCCGCTGTATTATTTATAATAAAATTAATTTTAAATAAAAAAAACGATTTTTTAAATCAATAATAGTAGACCTAGCAGGTTTTTAAAACCTGTTAGGTTTTTGTTTAAATATTCAAATTATGTTATTTGAGTGATTGACTGTTAAATTAATATATGACAACATCTACAATTCTTTTGATTCTACTTTCTATAGCAATTGCTGGTGGATTGTCGTTTTATCATTATTTTTATAAAAACCTAAATAAGACAAAAATTACTATGTTTTTGGCTTTTTTGAGGTTTTTTTCTGTTTTTGGGATTTTACTTTTGTTGATAAATCCAATAATTTCTCGAAAAACTTTCGAAACAGTAAAAACGCCGTTGCCAATCGTTGTCGATAACTCGAGTTCGATTGTTGATTTAAAATCGAATAAAATTGCAGAAGAATTGTTTGCAAAACTCTCGACTAATTCGGCATTATCAGATCGGTTTGAAATACAGAATTATCAGTTTGATAATGAATTTCAAACGTTAGAAAAACTTGATTTTAAAGGAAAGCAAACTAACATTGACAAAGTTGCAAAAAATTTAAAAAGTATTAATAAAAACAAATCTTTTCCGACGGTTTTGATTTCTGACGGAAACCAAACCTCGGGAAATGATTATGCCTATAGTTTTGATGCCAATAACAAGGTCTATCCAATGGTTTTGGGAGATACTACCACTTTTTTAGATATAAAAATCAACCAACTCAACGTTAATAAATATGCTTTTCAGAAAAATAAATTTCCAGTAGAAGTTTTTCTTCAATATTCTGGAAATAAACCTTTGAATGCAAATTTCAATATTTCGCAAGGAAAAACTACTTTGGCAATGCAAACCGTTTCGTTTTCTTCGTCAAAAAAATCTGCGATTGTGAATGTTTTGCTTCCTGCAAACAATGTTGGATTACAAATTTTTAAAGCGACAATTTCGTCGAAAGAACCTGAGAAAAATGTGTACAACAATACCAAGAATTTTGCTGTAGAAGTCATTGATCAACGCACCAATGTAGCCATCATAACGGCTATAAATCATCCAGATGTGAGTGCTTTGAAACGTGCTATTGAAACCAATATCCAACGAAAAGTTACGATTGTAAAGCCAAGTGAAATAAAGGCTTTACAAGATTATAATGTGTTGATTTTCTATCAGCCAACAGCCGAATTCAAGCAAATTTTTGAAACCAATAAATTAGCAGGAATCAATTCATTTGTTATTACTGGAACAAATACAGATTTTGGTTTTTTGAATCAATATCAGACTAATTTTGATTTCAAAATGAGCGGGCAAAGAGAGGATTATTTGGCTAATTTTGAAACACAATTCAATATTTTTGCTACTGATGATATTGGTTTTGATAAATTTCCTCCTTTGCAAAATGCTTTTGGAAGTATCACAACATCTGGAAATGTAAATGTTTTGCTAACATCAAAAATTAGAAACATCGAAACTAATTCGCCATTGCTGGCTTTTGCTGAAAATCAAGGCAAAAGATCAGCGTTTTTGTTTGGCGAAAACATCTGGAAATGGCGTGTTCAAAGTCATGTGGATAACAAATCTTTTGAAAAATTCGATATTTTTATTGACAAAACCATTCAGTTTTTGGCATCGAATAATTCAAAAAAATCATTGGTTGTTAACCACGAAAATTTTTATAATTCAGGCGATGCATTAGAAATTACGGCTCAATTTTTCAATAAGAACTATGAATTTGACGAAAAAGCAAGATTGACAATTTCAGTTTCCAACAAAAATACAAAACAAATAAAAAAATACGATTTACTGAAAACTAATAATGCCTTTAAAGTGAATCTTGATGGACTTTCGGCTGGTCAATACACCTTTTCTGTGAAAGAGTTGAATTCGAATTCCGTTTATAATGGGTATTTTGAAATTTTAGATTTCGATATCGAAAAGCAATTTGTAAATCCCGATTTGCAAAAAATGAAACTTTTGGCAACCCAAACCAATGGAAAAGTTTTTGCACCAAGTCAAATCGATAATTTAATCAAAACTTTGCTAGAAAATGAGAACTACAAAGCCATTGAAAAAACGGTTGTCAAAAAAACACCTTTTATAGATTTAGTTTGGATGTTGGTTTTGGTAGCAATTTCTTTAGCAATGGAATGGTTTTTGAGGAAGTACAATGGAATGCTTTAATTAAATTAAAAATTAAAAATCCGTTTTTTCCGCCTAAATTAGATTCATCACCATTGAAAAAATAATATATCTCAAATATGAAAATAGCAATTGCAACTGTAGTAACTTTTTTGATTTGTACTTATTTATTTTTTAGTTTTAAAAGTAAAGAACCAAATTCAGGAATAATTCAAGAACAAGGAAACACCATTCAAACCCGATTTTCAGTTCCAGAAGGTTATATTCGGTCTAAAGAAACTTCTGATTCATTTGGTACTTTCCTTCGAAATTTGCCCTTGAAACCCTCAGGAAGTCTCGTGAAATATTATAATGGAACTACAAAAACCAACAATGATGTTTATGAAGCAGTGGTAGATTTGCCAATTGGTGCAAAAGATTTGCATCAATGTGCTGATGCTGTAATGCGACTTCGAGCCGATTATTTGTTTAAGCAAAAACAATACGATTTGATTCATTTTAACTTCACAAATGGATTTCGGGTCGATTATTCAAAATGGCGAGATGGCTATAGAATTGCTGTGAAAGGAAATAAAACTTCTTGGGTAAAATCTGCAAAACCATCAGATAGTTATGAAACCTATTGGAGTTACATGGAAATGATTTTTAATTATGCGGGAACAGCATCTTTATCAAAAGAAATGAAGCCAATACCAGTTTCTGACTTGCAAATTGGTGATGTTTTTATCAAAGGTGGATTTCCTGGACATGCCGTTATTGTTATGGATGTTGCAGTAAACCCTAAAAATAATTTAAAAATTTTTATGATTGCTCAAAGTTATATGCCTGCGCAAGAGTTACAAATTTTACTCAATCCAAGCATTAGCAGTAACAACAAAGTTTGTTGGTATTCTGCGCAAATTGCTTCGACTTTGAATACTCCAGAATGGACTTTTGATGCCAACCAATTGAAACGATTTTAGATGAAATATTTCCTTTTTTTGTTGATTTCTATGAGTTGTTATTCGCAAGTTGACATGCGAAGGGATGATTTGCCTACAAATATTAAGAAATTAATGAAAGTATATCCAAATTTGATTTGGAGTTACAAGGAAAATACAATTGTTTTCAAAGATAAATCTAGCATGATTTATGATGATTCAAAAGACAAAACCGATTCCGAACGATTAGAAAATCCTGATATCGAAGATCAATTTCACTATACTTATGAATTCGGAAAAATAAATGATGCTGGAAGATACAGAAACGAAGATTTTTTCAAGAAAATTTATGGAAATTCTAAATCAGAAGTAGAAAAAAAATTAGTCGAAATTGTTTGGTGCCCAAAATTAGTGAATCAAAAAATCAAGGTAACTTCTGTAAATGGAATTGATAAAATTGTTAAGAAAATTGCTGCGGAGTTAGACGAGCATCCAGAGTTTCAAAAATACATTACCAACATTGGCGGAACATTTAATTGGCGGACCATTTCGGGAACCAATCGGTTGAGCATGCACAGTTTTGGTATGACGATTGACATCAATGTAAAACATTCAGATTATTGGCAATGGGCTTGTAATTGCAAAAATGAGAATTCTAAAGTAGTTTACAGAAATAAAATTCCTTTAGAAATTGTGAAAATTTTCGAAAAATATGGTTTTATTTGGGGAGGAAATTGGAAGCATTTTGACACGATGCATTTTGAATATCGACCAGAATTTTTTGTGAAAATATAATTTTAAGAAAATCTTACCTATCGTTTTCTTCTATTTTTAAATTTTAAAAATATATTTGTTCAAAATTTAAAAAATCCATGAAAATCAAGAAGTTTAAAAAAACAATCACATTACTTTTAATCGCTTTTATATCATTTGCAACCATTTCGTGGGGAATTTTTGGTCATGAACATATCAATAAAGGTGCAGTTTTAGCGTTGCCAAGTTCCTTGCAGTCATTTTTTTATAATCATATTGATTTTATTACTCAAGAATCTACAGTTCCTGATTTGCGAAAATCAGTTTTGAAAGACAAAGCCGAAGCACCACGTCACTATTTTGATATGGAAAATTTTGGAAATTTAGATTCTTTACCAAAAACTTTGGACGAGGCTAAAAAGAAATATGATGAAAAATTTCTTCAAAATAATGGTATTTTGCCATGGTACATTCAAGATATGATGGCAAAATTGACTACTGCTTTTAAAGAGAAAAAGAAAACTGAGATTCTTTTTATCGCGGCAGATTTAGGACATTACATTGCAGATGCTCACATGCCATTGCATACTTCTGACAATCACGATGGTCAAAAAACCAAGCAAAAAGGAATTCATGCATTGTGGGAATCACGTTTGCCAAATTTGTTTGGTAAAAACTATAATTTGTATACTACAGAAGCAAAATATTTCGAAAATGTTGAAATTGCAACTTGGGCAATGATAAACGATACGCACAGTTTTGTTGAACCACTTTTACTTGCAGATCGTAATCTGAAATTGACTTTTGATGCCACTAAACTATATGAAAAAGATGCAAATGGAGTTGTTGTAAAAAATAAATATAACGAATCTGTTTTGTCAAAAGAATATGTCGAAGCATTTCACAAATCGTTGAACGGAATGGTCGAAAAACAAATGAATAAAGCCGTTTTAGCAACTGCAAGTTTTTGGTATACGGCATGGGTAAATGCAGGTAAACCAGATTTGAGTGATTTGGATTCTAAAGATTTTACTTCTAGTAATCAAAAAAACCTAAAACGAGATTTGAACCTTTGGAAAACGGGTAAGTTATTTGGGATTGAATCTGATAAAGATAGTGAGTAGAATTTTATAGAAAATTTTAACACGAATTCCACAAATTTCCACAAATCAATTAGTGCAAATTTGTGGAATTCGTGTTTTATAAGCTAAATGAGTTCAAAAGTAAATGTTAATAGTTAAAAATAGTTGGGAAATTATTGCTAGCCATAATAAAATATAGTGTTAAGAAAAATTTATTGAAATTAGTTTCAAAACACTTCTATATTATTCATTTATGCGGCTTTAATTATTGATTCGGCTATTTCTTTTATTAAGAAGTCAATCGATTCTTTTCTAATTGGTAATTCATTATAAAATCCGCTAATCAATAGTTCTAAAGGTGTAATTCTTTTAATTTCTTCAAGTGTAAATAGATTTTCTAATGTTGTATTATTTTCTATTGCATAATTTTGTAATACAGTTATCATATAATTTTTCAAATTTTCTGGCGCTTTATTATAACTTTCTAATGTCCAATCTTTCAAAAATATATACTCAGGATTATTGTATAAATATCCCCTAATTACCTTAATACAAAACCCTGAACAGGTTGTTATATCATATTTTGCTTTTTTTAGAAAACTGATTTTATCAAAAGGGTTATAAAATGAATCATTAAAAATAAAACCATATTTTGGATGTACCCCAATTAAACTTAACTCTTCACAGAAGCCTAAAAATGCAACAACTTCATCTTCATGGATTATATCTAATTTTTTTAAATAAATTTCATGAGTATGTTCAGCATCAATTAATTCTACTTTTTCTCCCGAATAATGAAAAAACATTAACTTTTTGTTATAACAAATTATTATAATTGAATGTGAACAAAATCTGTCCATATTTACATTTGAACCAAGTGCTACAAAGTTTTCATCACAATCTATATTTTTAAGCTTTTCGAGTTCTTTCAAGGCTTTCTTTACTGGATATTTTTGCACCATTTTAATAAACTTTACCAATTTTGTTTTGTAATAATTGTTCAACATTGATTAATAAATCTGTTAATTCTTCTTCATCTTTGAATGATTTTGAATTTATTAAAATCGTTCTTAAATAAACTGGTAATGAATTTTTATTAATAAATAATCTTATAAATTTTCTCGCAGATATGAAATCTAAATTATCATAGTAAATTTTTATTTTGTTACTAATTAGATGATATTGTTCAGTATCTTTAGCATTTTCTAATTTCTTAAAAAAATCTTTAAAATCTTTAAAATAATTAATGTCTTTTTCTAGGTATATATCTGAAAAATCATAAAGCATTTTATGTCCATTAAATTTACTCCACGCAGAAATATATATATCTTGATAAAGAAATTTATTTACCTTAATTGCCTCAGGGATATTGCATGATATTGTTAATTCATCTGTATGATTAATCTTTAAATGAAAATTTGGATTTTCTCCTCCATTTTGTTGTAATTTACCCTTAATAAATTCAATTTTGAAATTATTTTTAATTTTACTTGTTGATCTTTTTGCTCTAAATGGTTTTGAAAAATTATCTTTTAAATCGATAACCTTATCTTTTCTATTTATTTTAATTTCTGAAGTATCACTGAGTGAAATATTTTTGTAAACAACATTTAACATAGACACATATTCATTATCTCTATCATTTGAATCTTTAATAACGTTATTGATGTTATTAAATACAATATCCATAATGTCATCTTCCCAATAGAGTTTATGAGCAGCACAGCAATTTTCTAAACCAATTTTTAAATTTAAATTATTTTTGTTTTTTTCATATTCTACGATATTTATTAGAGCATCTAATATCTCTCGAACGGATTTTGATGCATCTAATGACAAATCGTCCAGATGGATTGGGTTACCTTCAGAATCTTTATACAAAATTATTTCAAAACTTTCCATGTGGAATTTTTTTTTCAAATATATTAATAATTTTTAAATTATGTTCCATTTTTTATAAAATGGATTCAAATTTC
This sequence comes from Bacteroidota bacterium, assembly GCA_031431275.1. Lineage (GTDB taxonomy): Bacteria > Bacteroidota > Bacteroidia > Flavobacteriales > Flavobacteriaceae > Flavobacterium. Next base: position 12,715 of record JANPDC010000177.1, on the reverse strand, counting down.
TACTTCTGATACTTCTTATTTTTCAATAATTCTGAGGCCGTTTGATAATACGATATGGTTTCGTTTACTAAATCTTTTCTGGGTTTTTCTAATGCTTTTTGATCATAAAAAATTTGAAAATCGGCACCTAAATTAGCGTTTGGAACAACTGATAATCCAAATTGTTTGACCTGTTGCTTTGGAGAAATAATAGTTAAAACATTATCTTTTATTAATCCTAAATTTTGGTAGGTAGCAATCAATGCACGTGGTTTATAATCTGGTTTAAGTACATCTTGACCAAAAAATTTAGATTGGTAATTGAAATTTAATAAACCAAATAGAGTAGGCATTATGTCTATTTGAGACATCATTTTGTTGCAAACTTCGGGTTGTTTGGCTGGATCAAAAATCATGGCAGGAATCCGATATTTGTCAACAGGAAGTTCAGTTTTTCCTGAACTTGAGGCACAATGATCAGCAAGGATTACAAAAACAGTATTGTTATACCAAGGTTGCTTTTTGGCCATTTCAAAGAATTTTTTCATAGCATAATCGGTATATTTTACACCGCCATCTCTTGATTTAGTTTCACTTTTAATATCGATTTTTCCATCAGGAAAAGTAAAAGGTCTGTGATTGCTCACAGACATGATATGATTGAAAAAAGGCTTGTTTTCTTTGTCTTCCGAATTCATTGTTTGAATTGCTTTTTTGTACAAATCTTCATCGCAAACGCCCCAAACATTCGCAAAAGAAATTTCATTTGGTTTAAATGTTTTTTTATCCACAATACCATATCCGTTTCCAGAAAAGAAATCTTCCATGTTGTCAAAATAAGCATCGCCGCCATAAATGTACTTTACATTATAACCTTTTTTTGCGAAAACACTTCCAGTTGAGAACTTGTTTTTATTGTCTTTTCGTTTCACAACACTTTCTCCGGCTGTTGGTGGCAAACACAAGGTAACGGATTCTAAACCTCGAACAGTTCTATTTCCAACAGCATATAAATTCGAAAATAATAAACTTTTGTTTGCTAAACTATCTAAAAAAGGAGTAATATTTTGAGTGTTACCATAGGTTTTCAAAAACTCGGCACTGTAACTTTCAATAGTTATAAGTACTACATTTTTGCGATTTTCGGGTAAATTACTTGTGATATTTCGTTGTGTAGTTTCGTTAGAAATTTCTGGAATTTGATTTTTTAAAGTTGCAAAACTTTCAGAAGAAGGTAAGGTTTTATAAAATTTGAAATAATCTAATTCACTGTTCATAAAGGCTAAATAGAATTTATGTAATCCGTTTGCTTGTAATTCGTTAGTGAAAATATTTTGAGAATTTTGTTGGTTTGATAAAAACGGAATGAGTACAATTGAAATTCCAAATAAGACAAAATAAACAGTTGAAATTTTTATTTTTTCCACAAAATTTGGGATATCTTCAATGTAGTTTTTAGACTTTTTGACAATAAAAAAGGTAATCAGTCCAGCGATAGAAAACAATCCCAAGAAAATTGGAACTACAGGGTAGGATTGCATGATATTTCCGATGACTTCATTGGTGTAAACTAAATAATCGACAGCGATAAAATTATAACGAACTCCAAATTCGTTCCAAAAAAAGTATTCACTGATAGCATTTTGTAAAATGATAACAACAAACAAAAAGATTACAAAACTAAACAGCCAAAATCTAATCTTGTTTCTAAATTTTGGTAGAAAAAGTAATAATCCAAATAAAAATGTTTTAATAAATACAAAACTAATTCCAATTTCGGGAGCAGAACCACCATATTCATTGAGAATAGTATTTCCGAAATAAACATAAACTAATAAAGAAACTAACAATCCAAAAATTAAATATCCCACAGGTTTTGAATATTTTGAATTTGAAATAAAAATCAGGTACAACCATAAAAATGAACTTGCAACTACAAAAACAAAAAAATCGGATAAAATACCTAAAGTAAAAATTTTCATCATCTCTACAATTCCGAAATTCGCCTGTGTGATTGGGTGGAAAAGTAAAATGATTCTAAGTACAAAACTCAAAATTAAATAGAAAATCGCAAGATTATAAAATGGAGAAAACTTTTTTAAGAAAGTCATATTTTGTTTTTTGGTTATTCAGAAACTCTGATTTCAAACATTTTATCCCAATATTTTCCTGTAACAAAAATAGTTTTCGTTTTTGGATTGTAAGCAATTCCGTTGAGTACTTCGGCATTTTTGCTTTTCAAACTTTTCCGTAAATCAGCCATATTTAAAATACCTTCAACTGCGCCATTACTTGGATTTATAATGACAATGGCATCTTTTTGCCAAATATTACTATACATTTTGCCATTAATCCACTCTAATTCATTCAATTTTATCACTTTAGCATCACTTGAATACACTTTTATCTTATCAATCATTTTTTGAGTTTCAGGGTTCATTCTCCAAATACATTCTGTACTATCGTTGTGATAAATATTTATTCCATCATTTGCCATTCCCCAACCTTCTTGATCTCCATCATATTTGAATGTTTTTTCAAGTTTAAACGTTTTTGCATCGTATATGAAACCTGTTTTTTCTTGCCAAGTTAATTGGTAAATTTTGTCTTTTAGAATTGTAATTCCTTCTGCAAAATATTGATCATCTAATTTAATAAAATCAAGAATTTTTCCTGTTTTATAATCAGTTTTTAAAAGTTTAGAGTTTCCTTTTAAACCTGAACTTTCATAAAGAACATCATTGTAGAATTCCAAACCTTCAGTAAAAGTGGTTTCGTCATGCAAAAATGTATTGACTATTGTATACTTTAATAATTTTGGTTCAACATCAGATATTATTTCGACTTTTGAGGTGATCTCTTGATTTTCTCCTTCAAAATACACAATTGCTTTGAGACTTTGATCTCCAAATTTTTCATCTTTCAATGAAATTGAAAAGGATTCTACACCTTTTTTTGATCCAATATTTTTGTCGTTCATGTAGTAAACTATACTGTCAATTTTTTTATTTTCTAGATTTTTTAGAGCAAATAAAATGTTTTCTTTATTAGTGTATTGGTCTTTTACTTTTGATTTATCAATAGAAAAGTAACTTTCAGTATTGTTTTTTGAGGTCAAACAACTCACTATAGTCGTGGCTAAAATTATGAAGGTTAATGTTTTATGAATTTTCATTTATCTGATTTTAAAGATCACAATATACAAAATAAATTAAATTTAAAAACCACTTGCATAAACTATAAAAAGAGATTACTTTTGCATCGGCAAGTCCTACACGACCAGCTCCTGCAGACTCCCCCAGGATGGGAACATAGCAAGGGTAAGCGGTTGAGCGGTGCGATGTAGGTCGCTTGCCACTTTTTAATCTTCCAACATGGAAGATTTTTTTTATAACAATTTTAAGTTTCTTGTTATTAAAGTTTATTTTGTATTTTCGTTATCCAAAAATTTTAATTTTTAATGATGAAAAAAATTATTCTCTTCTGTATCCTGTTTTCAACTTCTGTTTTTGCTCAAAAAGACGGCTATTGGGACAAAGAACGAAATACAAATAAGCAAATTGTTGTAAAAGCTGGTGAAAGAGTGATTATCAAGTCTGAAGATTTTCCTCGTGGAACTACAGAATTTGTATACAGGATTACACTTTTAGACCACAATCAGCAACTTTCTTCGAGTTTAGTTTCATTACTAAAATCTATTCCAGATCCTAGTGGATATAGCCAAGGAGCAGCAGGTGGAGTTTTTATACTTTCAAAAGTTTCTGGTGATGATACTTGTAAGTACGCTTTGTTTTCGGATTCAAAATTAGCCGACAATTACAAAGAAACAGGAAAACCATTAAAAGCAATTTTGTTTCAAAATGAACCTGTAGATAAAGATTCAAAGCTAATCAACATACAAGATAAAAAAGAACTTTCTGGTTTAAAAAATATTTGGTTTGGTTTTGAAAGCCAAAACTGGGTGATGAACGAAAAAATAGTTCTCGAAATTGTGCCTTGGGTCAATAATGAGTTGCATCGCGGTTGGAATCCTTTAAATCGATCTGAACTTATACAAGATTGTAAAACGTCAGAAATAGCAAAAAAAATGCTAACTAGTGATGTTTTTTGTGTTGGATTATCAAACATAATTCAAAAAAAATACACAATAGAAGAATATCAAAAACTTTTAGACATTGAAAAGGCTAAATTTATTAATGAAATTAGTTTTCAATGTTTAAATGATAAAACAACAAACAGTTCAATTGTAACATCAGTTCGAAATGATGCTAATCTTTATTTTAAAAGCAATAAATATTCAGAGGCAATTGACTTAATTAATACGGTTATTTTTGATTATGGTAACTCAAAAATCATGGATTACAGTTCACTTGGTAAATATTATATTTTTTCAAAACAATTTGATAAAGCATTAAAAGTTTTAAAAGAGGGAGAAAAAATTGACGCCTCTGAATTATCAATTCAACTTCAGTTAGCACATTTATATGTATTAGTTGATGAATATGGTTTAGCAAAAGAATTGCATAAAAAATATAAAAATCAGAATGTAACTGCAACTGAAAGTTGGAAAAGTAAAACTAAATCTGATTTTGAAGAATTTCAAAAAGCAGGATTTATAAATAAAGATTTTGATAGAGTCACAAGACTTTTGGAAAATTAATTTTTTAGACTCCAACTTAACCTTAATCTCAATCTCCTTTTTTTGAAAGCAACTTATCACAAATATAATCTTATTTTTAAACAAGCCTCTGGAACTTCAAGAGGAGTAATGACCGAAAAAGAAACATGGTTTTTGATTCTTGAAAAAGAGGATAAAAGTGGAGTAGGAGAGTGTGGAATTTTGCGTGGTTTGAGTTGTGATGATCGACTCGATTATGAAGAAAAATTACGCTGGACTTGTGACCATATTCATCTAGGAAAAGACAAACTTTGGGAAGCACTTTTGGAGTTTCCATCCATTCAGTTTGGGGTTGAAATGGCGTTCCAATCTCTAGAAAGTGAAACACCATTTTTATTGTTTCCATCAGAGTTCACAAATGGCAAAGAAAGCATCTTGATTAATGGTTTAGTTTGGATGGGTGAAGAGTCATTTATGTTAGAACAAATTCAGCAAAAAATCACCGATGGTTATAGTTGTATTAAACTCAAGATTGGAGCCATTGATTTTGATAAAGAATTACAATTATTACACTATATTCGTCAACATTTCACCCCAATTGATATGGAAATTAGAGTTGATGCAAACGGTGCTTTTGATTGTAATAGCGCTTTAGATAAATTAATTCAATTATCTGAATTTGAATTGCATAGCATCGAACAACCTATCGCAATAAATCAACATGACATGATGTCAGAGTTGTGTAAAACAAGTCCAATTCCAATAGCGCTAGACGAAGAACTAATTGGAGTCTTTTCTATGGTGGAAAAAGAGCAATTATTAGTCAAAATAAAACCACAATTTATTATTTTGAAACCAAGTTTTATTGGTGGTTTTCGAGGTACGAAAGAATGGATATCATTAGCAGAAAAACACCAAATAAAATGGTGGATTACATCTGCTTTAGAAAGTAATATAGGTCTAAATGCGATCGCTCAATGGACATTTTTACAGCAAAATTTAATGCCACAAGGACTCGGAACGGGAGCACTTTATACTAATAATTTTGATTGCCCTTTGCAAGTATTGGGTGGAAAATTATGGTATGAAAAAGATATAAAATGGGATTTTAATTTTGAAAATTTTAGATAAAAATAACTATTTTTTCATGTAAATTTCTAAAGATTTTTGAGCAGTTTCTCGAATTTTATTTTTCATAAAATCAGTCCAACCAAGTAAAAAACCTTTCATTCCGAGAGCCTGTTTTGACCAATTGTATAAGTCAAAATAATCAGTATGTTTGATTATTAGATCATCTTGAAATTCAAATTTTGCATGAATTTTATTCACAACTTTTCGATTTGTCTGACTGAAATTATAGGTTGCAATCCACTTCGCACTTCCAGATAATTCATCTGTAACAACATCTGAAAAAGTAATATTAATGTTTCCTTTGCTTCTTTCAATTAACATTTGCCACATTTTACTTGCAGATTCTCCGTGTAAAACTCCAAAAGCAGGATCTTCAAATTGAATGTTTTGATGATAACAACTTGCCATTTCTTTGAAGTTAGATTGAGAAAAAGCCGTGTAGAATTTATTAATTAAAGCGCTATTTTGATTCATTTTAGTTATTTTAGAGGCTAATATAATAAAAAAATCCCAAATCTTTCGAATTGGGATTTTATGAATTTTGTGATTAACTTTTAAAATTGCTCTCTTCCAGCAAAATGGAAAGCACCTTCGATAGCAGCGTTTTCATCGCTATCTGATCCATGAACAGCATTTTCGCCAATAGAAGTAGCATACGCTTTTCTGATGGTACCTTCTGCAGCATCAGCAGGGTTAGTAGCACCAATCAAAGTTCTAAAATCATCAACTGCATTGTCTTTTTCAAGAATTGCAGCAACAATTGGTCCACGAGACATAAATTCTACTAATTCACCATAAAAAGGTCGTGCAGCATGAACTGAATAAAATGCTTGAGCATCAGCAACTGTTAGTTGTGTTAATTTTAAAGAAACGATTTTAAAACCACCGTTTGTGATCATTGCTAAAATGTTTCCGATATGTCCATTTGCCACAGCATCTGGTTTAATCATTGTAAAGGTTCTATTTGAAGCCATTTTGTTATTTTTTAATTTTGTGCAAAAGTAGTTTATTAAGTTGAATTATAATTAAATTTTAGAATAAAATTTAGAAAGTAATAATTTCAAAATTTTCTGAAAATGGATTCAAATTTTCAACTAATTTTTCAATCAAATCGGCACCAAATTCTAAATAAAATTCTGAAAAATTGGTTTGTCGTTCCTGCAAACTCGCATTTGGAAACAATTCATTTTGTAAATCGGTTATTCTATTTAGTTCTGAAAAATGTTTTCGTTTTTCGGCTTTTAATAATCGTTTTTCAAGATGTTCTAATCCTTTAATTTGCTTCGCTTCTTGAGCTTTTACTGCTCCAATAAATGATTTGTCAGTTTGCTTTGCAATAACTATTAATTTTTCAAACTGTTCATTTAAAAATGTTTTTTGCTGATTGAAATTAAATTTATTTTCTGAGAACAGATTTGTTTTATTATTTATTAATTCGTTTTGTTTCAAAAATAAGTCAGCCCAAGATAAATTGAGTTTATCTAATTTTTTAACCTGTTTTTCTGTTCCTAAAAGCGCTGAATTTCGCAACATCAAAACCGGAAAAGTAATTTGATGGTGTTCAAAAGTTGATCGCAATTCTAACCAATAGGCGATTTCACCACCACCACCAATGTAACAAAGATTTGGTAAAATAACCTCTTGGTATAACGGACGTAAAATGACATTTGGACTAAATCGTTCTGGAAAATTTTCTAATTCTGATAAAATTGACGCTTCAGTGAATTCAATTTTGGTGTTATTTATTTTGTAAATGCCATTTTCAAGGATAATTCGCTCCCGAAGATTATCTAAAATATAAAATAAATTAATTTCACGAGGATTTACCGGAATGGAATAATCCTGAAGTTTTTCAATAGTTTCATTGACTTTTATAAACGATTTTTGATTTAATAATTCTTCCTTTATGTAAGGTTTGAAAATTGATTTCAAATTTCGATTATCTGCATCGAGAATTACCAGTCCATATTTACCAAAAAGTTCATTGGCTAAAAATCGAGTTGCGTCTGCTAAATTGTGATGCTTTAAATACGATTGTTCAAATAAATTTTTTATGTAATTTGCGTTGATTCCTGAACCCAATTCTTGTTCAAAAATATCGTATACATCCTTTAAACCTTCCGTTGACAATCGACCCACTGGTCCTGAACTTGTTGCGTTCCAACGAAACTTTTTACCCTTAAAACTAAAATAATTAATTTCATCAAAATCATGATCCTCACTTGCCATCCAATACATGGGTACAAAATTTTGATTAGGATATTTTGTTTTTAATTCTTTACACAAATTAATAGTCGAAATTATTTTATATAAAAAATATAATGGTCCAGTAAATAAGTTGAGCTGATGACCAGTGGTTATCGTAAAAGTGTTTGAATCGTCTAAAAGTTTAATGTTGTTTAAAGTTGTTTCAGAAGAAACTAGATTCAAATATTGATTATTCAATTCTTTGACCAATATTTTTCTTTTAGAATTTTGATTGAAATTGTCATTGACATTGAAATTGATTGCTTTTTCTTGAATTTGACCTTCAAAATTTTCAATTTTTGGAAATCGATTATATAATGATTTTAATTCAGATTCTTCATTCAAATAATCAACCATAATTGGTGAAAAATATCCAGAATTTTGAAAAGTTATACAGTCGTTTGGCATTTTAATGTTTTATAATGAAAACAAAAATACAAAAAAAATCTTCAAATTGAGTTTGATTTTTGAGTGGTTTTTTCTAAAATATAGATTTTATTATTTAAAATCATAAACTGGCACAGTATTTGTTAAGTATTTTAAAATAAAAATAACAATCTAAAAACGAAGAAAATGTTTAATTCAAACTACAACTCAAAAAACACTACGCCAGATTTTGGTGTGATGTCTCTTCGTGGAAATTCAATACACTAAATTTTATTTAGATAAATGAAAAAGCCCGAAGGAAATTAACTTTCGGGCTTTTTTAATTCTAGACACTTCAAAAAAACTTCCCGATAACGAACTCAATTTATCGACTTAGATAAAATGTTTATCAGGATTGTTGTGACTGTACATGAGCAATAAGTTTTGATTAAAAATTAAATTTTAAAATTTATAGTGCTTTATGGACACCAATAATTTGGCAGATTCATTCGATTTATCTCGTTTGAAAACTGCCAGACGTAAAAAACAATTAGTAAAAAAAGATTTCGAAAAACAACTCATTCAACTTTCAAAAGTTGAAAATAAACTTTGGAAAACACGCCGTGATTTGCCATTAGTTCCTTTAGAAAAACCATATCAAAAAGGTTGGGAACGCAGTTTTTTTCTTCGTGAAGATGTTGCTAGATTATCAAATGCTGATTTTTATAAATCTTTATTAGATAAAATAAACACATTTCAACATTCGCCTAATAAAACGTTCAAAAAACGAAAACGCAAATACAGAAAGTATGTTTATCATGAAAAACCACATTTGTTAAGAGAATTTTCTGAAAGAGAATGGATTTGTTCCTCGCTAAAACTAACCGATAAAGAAAAAACACTTTTCGAAAAACAAGAAGTTTGGTGTATTTTTCAAAAAGGATTAAAAGTTAGTTATGTATTCAAGGAATCTTGGCGGTTTGTTTTGAAAATAAAACCAAACATCATTACACACACCAAGATGATTGACGAAGTTTTAGAACAAGAACTTGCCGAAATAGACAATTATTTGACCAATAATAATTTTAGAAGTAAAATGAATAAAATCAAAAATGGTTGCAGTAATTATCGAAATGGTTGGAATTTAAACAAATTGAAAAATGAAAATTCGTTAACGAATAAATCAATTCAACACATTCTAAATGAGTATTTAGAATAATTAAAATTAAAAAATATAATGGGAAATAAATTATCAGGAAAAGACCTAATCAAGTTAGGATTTCCAAAGAACAACAGTATCAATATTGCTCTTGGGCAAATAAATAGATACAGAAAACGTGACAAAAAAGAATCAATTTTAACAGAAGCCAAAGAAGTATTGCTATTTCCAGAAAAATTTGCAGGACACGGAACTTGGGGAAAACTTGCGGAAGGATTAATCAATCCAGTCGAAGTTAGAATGCATCAATTGAATAACAATCGTGCGCCATTTTCGATTTTTGGAGAAAATATCATCGATCAGAAAGCCAAGTTTCAGTTGTATGATGCTTTGAAATTACCGATTGCTCTTGCTGGTGCATTAATGCCAGATGCTCATTCGGGTTATGGATTACCAATTGGCGGCGTTTTGGCTACCAATAATGCAGTCATTCCGTATGGCGTTGGTGTCGACATTGGTTGCCGAATGAGTTTGTCAATTTTTGATTTGCCAGCGTCTTTTTTGAAGGGAAAAGACCATCAATTACAAGCAATTCTAAAGGACAATACCAAGTTTGGTATGACCGAAGTACACATGAACAAAGGCGATCATGAAGTCTTTGAAAGAAGTGAATTTCAAGACATTCCGTTATTGAAAAGTTTGCTTTCAAAAGCCTACAAACAACTTGGGACATCAGGCGGTGGCAATCATTTTGTAGAATTCGGAATTGCAAAAATTACCAATCCGTTAAACGAATGGAAGATTGGAGTAGGAGAATACTTTGCAGTGCTTTCTCACAGTGGTTCTAGAGGTTTAGGCGCTAATATTGCAAAACATTACACCTATTTAGCAACTAAACAATGTCCGTTGCCCAAAAATGTGCAGCATTTGGCTTGGTTAGACCTCAATACGCACGATGGTCAAGAATATTGGTTGGCAATGAATCTTGCAGGCGATTATGCCAAAGCCTGTCATGACGATATTCACCGAAGAATTGCAAAAGCCATCGGAAAAAGAATTGTGGTTAATATCGAAAACCATCACAATTTTGCTTGGAAAGAAATAGTAAACGGCACTGAGGCAATTGTACATCGAAAAGGTGCAACTCCAGCCAATGCTGGAGAACTTGGAATTATTCCAGGTTCAATGACTGCTCCCGGATTTATAGTTATGGGGAAAGGTAATGCTGAAAGTCTCAATTCTGCATCGCACGGCGCAGGACGTTTGTTTTCACGTCGTAAATGTAAAGACACATTCACGCCTAGTGAAATCAAAAAAGTTTTGCAAACCCATGATGTGACGCTCATTGGTGGAAATGTTGATGAAGCACCAATGGCTTACAAAGACATTAACAAAGTCATGGCAAATCAAACCGAATTGGTTGATGTTTTAGGAACATTTACACCAAAAATTGTTAGAATGGATCGATAGAATTTTAAAAAACCATAATCAGATTAATTTTTGATTATGGTTTTTCTTTAAAAAGTAATATTCATTTTACAAGTAAGATCTTAAAAACGATTTTTTTAATTTTTAATATTCATCTTGATAAAATTCATCGGTTTCATATTCATATATTAAATAATAATCTTTTAGATCTCTTTGATCTTGACCAAGACTATTATTTAATTGTATGAATTTGATCATAAATTATTGGAACAACTATTTATTCGCCAAGATCTCATTTAAAAAGTAATATTCATGCCTGCCAAAGTGAAATTTCTATCAGAGCTAAAACTATAATTGAATTTTGGTTTAAAATTTTTATGCTCACCAATTGTGTAGTTATTTTTTTCAACGATTCTATTTTTAACAATGCTTTTTCCAACAATATAACCCATGAAAATGGCTAATGGATAATCCGAAGCCCAATGAACTTTACTTTGCATCATTTCAAAACAAAGCATCCCCATCATAGTGTAACCAACAGGTTTAATCCATTTTTTTTCCTTGTAATTTTCAGAAATAATAACAAAAGTGGTCATAAAAGTTGTCAAATGCCCAGAAGGAACTGCATCGTAATTAGGAGTATTGCTCGCATACGCTTTAAAAGATGGAAATGGGTTCCAATCTCCTCCTTTATTTCCGTTTTTTTCAGCAATAAAAGGGCTTTCTCTCCCTGTAATTCTTTTGATAGTTTGCACAAAAACACCAGATGCAATCAAACCTTCGGCTATTTCGCTTGAAGTATGAATTGCTCTGTAGTCTTTTTCAATTAATCCAAAAGTCAACAAACCAACCCCAACCGCTATTGAAGTAAATCCGTTTCCAAAATGATAAATTCCAGAATTTATTTTAACTGGTGTTGATTTTAAAAAACCGCCATATAGATGTGCCTCATCTAAACCAATTCGCTCACCAAATTGTCTTGAATTATCGATGATTTTTTGATCTAAAGGCAATAAAGCAATGGTTGACCCAATGGCAATTCCACCAAATAACAAGTTGTTTTTTTGGATAACTAAACTTCCCATGGTGCCAAAATCATTTGGAAGTCGATTTATGAATTCCCAAAAACGAGGTTTTTTGTATTCAAAACTCAAATCAGAATTGATTTTATAACTTTGTACATCTTTGTTTTCAATTATTGAAACCGAAGTTTTTAAACTATCAATTTTTTGTGCTTGAGTAAAAAATGTAACAAAAACACTGATTAAAAAATATTTTTTCATAAAACTAATTTGGTTTGCTAAAATATAAAATTTGTTGTAAACAAAATTAAAATTATGATTTTGTATTTAGTGTTTAAAATTAGAATATTTTTGCAAAAAAAATGTTCTTTTGAAACCAAATCTTCTTCTCATAACGCCACCATTTACGCAACTTAACACGCCGTATCCAGCAACTGCTTATTTGAAAGGTTTTTTGAATACAAAAAACATTTCTTCGACTCAAGCCGATTTAGGAATTGAGGTCATTTTAGAATTATTTTCGAAACAAGGATTACAAAAAATGTTTGAATCTGTAAATCAAAGTTCGATAAACAATTCACAACCCACAACTCACAATTCACTTCGAATCCTTGCCCTAAAAGATGAATATCTCAAAACAATAAACCCAGTAATAGCATTTCTACAAGGCAAAAACCCAACATTAGCCTTGCAAATTTGTCAAGATCACTTTCTGCCCGAAGCCTCAAGATTCTCTCAAAACGAGGAACTCGATTTTGCTTTTGG
>JANPDC010000176.1:0-12258 GCA_031431275.1 Bacteroidota bacterium | reverse complement strand
CATTTAGCAACTTTGTATCTCGAAGATATATCAGATTTTATTGTAGAATGTATAGATCCTAATTTTGGATTTAGCCGTTATGCAGAACGTTTAGGAAGAAGTGCCAACTCTTTTGATGAATTATACTTGGCTCTAAATCAAGAATTTTCCTATATCGATTTAATTACTTTAGATTTATTAAAACATAAGATTGAAACTACAAAACCAAATTTATTTTTGATTTCAGTTCCATTTCCTGGTAATTTGTATGCCGCTTTTCGTTGTGCGCAATTTGTGAAAAAGAATTATCCACAGATTAAAATTTCGATGGGTGGTGGTTTTCCAAACACAGAGTTACGCTCTTTGACTGATGTTCGAGTTTTCGAGTTTTTTGATTTTATAACTCTTGACGATGGAGAGTTACCAGTCGAATTGCTGAATGATTTTGTTATATCGAGTGCAGTCGAGATTCAATTTAAAAGAACTTTACTACTAGAAAACGGAAAAGTAGTTTACAAAAATAACACGACACGAAAAGATTACAAACAATCCGAAGTTGGAACACCAGACTATTCTGATTTGCAACTTGATAACTACATTTCGGTAATTGAAATTGTCAATCCAATGCATCGAATGTGGAGCGACGGTCGCTGGAACAAACTCACCATGGCACATGGTTGTTATTGGGGGAAATGCACCTTTTGTGACATTTCTTTAGATTACATCAAACTTTATGAACCAGTTGCAGCCAAGACAATCGTCGATAGAATTGAAGAATTGGTACTTCAAACAGGGCAAAATGGTTTTCATTTTGTTGATGAAGCAGCACCACCAGCCTTGATGCGAGAGGTTGCACTTGAAATTTTACGACGAAAAATAGCCGTTACATGGTGGACAAACATTCGATTTGAAAAAAGTTTCACACAAGATTTGTGCGTTTTGCTAAAAGCATCAGGATGTATTGCAGTTTCGGGTGGTTTAGAAGTAGCGTCAGACCGACTTTTGAAACTTATCGATAAAGGTGTAACAGTAGAGCAAGTTGCGAAAGTAACCCGAAATTTCACAGAAGTCGGCATCATGGTGCATGCCTATTTAATGTATGGTTATCCAACACAAACAATTCAAGAAACTATTGATAGTCTTGAAATGGTTCGACAGTTGTTCGAAATGGGTATTTTACAATCTGGATTTTGGCATCAATTTGCCATGACAGCACACAGCCCAGTGGGAATGAATCCTGAAAAATTTGATGTAATTCCAGAAATTACTCCAATTACTTTCGCCAATAACGATGTGAATTTTAAAGACAAAACCGGAATTAATCATGACCAATTTAGTTTTGGACTCAAAAAATCACTTTTCAATTTCATGCACGGAATTTGTTTTGATTATGACTTGCAAGATTGGTTTGATTTTAAAATTCCAAAAACAAAAATCTCTAGTGATTTTATTGAAAATGCGCTCTTTGAAGAAGATGAACTAAATACAAAACCATCAGCAAAAATCATTTGGATCTTGGGAAAACCAACAATAGAAACTTTTGTGAAAACAAAAAAAGGAAATTCATGGGAAATGATGAGTTTAACTTTTCATGATAAAAAAGAAAGTTTTACAATTCAAACCAACAATCAAGAAGGAAAATGGTTGATAGGGATTTTAGAAAAAATACAAGTTTCAAACCACAAAATGACTTCATACAAAGAAATTAAAGATGATTTCGAAACAAATTTCAATGATTTTGAATTGTTTTGGTATTCAAAACCTATCACTACTTTGAAAGAATATGGTTTGTTGAGTTTGTAAAATACTTTTGGGTTTACACATTTTTTTACCAGTTAAACATATTATTTTACTCAACAATAAATTATTAATAACCCTGAATAAACTGGTATTTTTCATTAAATTTTATGAATACTGATCATCATTCTTAAACTTATATTTACCCTCAAGAAAATATTTTTTGTTGTTGCTAGTTTGAAATTATATCTATAAAAATTAGAATCAATCATTTTTTATAGTTAAGGGTTAGAAAAATAAACTTTGAAATGAATAGTAAATTGAATTCATACATTCAGTTTTTCAAATTTTTGACTGATGGCAAGAGATATTTTGCAATAAACTAAAAAACTAAAAATATTACAAAATCTTTTTTTTGCTACAAAACTTTTACATAAACATAATTATAGTCATTGCTATTGTAAAATATAAAATTGGCAACAAACATAAAAATGACCAAATTAATCTTAAATTCAATGTTGAATTATTTTCTTTCAAAATAAGGATTGAATTTGTTAATGATAAAACAAATAAGAATAAGAAAAAGAAAAGCGAAAAAGTTTTTCCATTTGAATAAATCCATCTTAAATCTTTATTAAATCTATAATTATCAACAAAATTTGAAAACAAAATATTGATAATAAATGAAGTTAAAATAAATATTGTATATTTTTTAAGTTGTTTCAAAATTAAATTTTTTTCAATTTTTTAAGTTAATAACGCAAAATTTACAAATATTTTAATCTTTCAAATAAATTATTTTACGTATAAAAATTCAACTGCTTTTGCTTAAAAAAATCTAAAGTTTAAATATCCCACCAAAAACAATTGTTTTTTCTAAAAATAAAAAATGTTGCGAAGCACGATCTTCAGGATCAGACGTAGTCCTAATATCTGGCATGTTGATGTAACCACCTTTTAGTTCTGTTTGAATAAAGAAATGTTTAAAAAACGTGAAATTCAAACCTGCTTTTGCAGAAATACCATAACCAGAAACGTGATAATCATCATGTCTTGCTTTGCCCAAAAGTTTTGTATTTGTTTTTGGGTATAAGAATCCAGCACCAACACCTTCAGTAAAATTTATTTGAACCTTATCAATATTTGGTAGTTTAAAAAATTTTGAAATATCGTCAACTCTAGCAATTTCTGCATGCACATAGTTCAAACCATCAGTATGCTCAAAACTCAAAAACGCATCGGTTAAAAGTACTTCATTGTTTGGCAATTGTTCTCCAAAAGTGCCTGCATTCAGATAATTTCCAGAATACTTTACTCCAACATCTTGAATCATAACATATTTCATGTGGTCAACACCAATAGAAACATTGTAATGGTCAGAAAAATAATAGCCTAAACGAAAATTAGTCTGCGGAATCGTCATTCTTGCTGGATTTACATAATCAACATGCCAACCTTTTGGTTTGTCTTGTGCAGGAACATCATACAAAGTAAAATCATAATTCTTTCCTGTGAATCGAATATCAGATTTCGTGAAATTATCACGATTTCCACCCCAAAAAACAAACCATTTTCCTTTATTGTGTGCCGTATACTTTTCAGAAACAATATCTTGTGCAAACAAATTTGCAAAACTCAAAATTGCTAAAAAACATAAAATTATTTTTTTCATTTATTTATTCCTTAAAGCCAATCCTGCTTTTCGTTTCAACTCCTCGTCAAAAAGTCTTTTTTAATTACAAAAAAGGAACTTCCGTTGGTCGTTCTTTTTTTGTAAATAAAAAATAACTTTTTTCCTGCGGGGTTTCCACTACAATCAGGGCTAGAGTGGCATATTTAAAATTTATTTACTGTTTGTCGAATCGCAACCAAACGAGACATCAAACCTTCAAAAAGATCTAAATGTAACATGTTTGCTCCATCGCTTTTTGCATTAGCAGGATCAAAATGAGTTTCAATAAAAATTCCATCAACACCCACAGCAATTCCAGCTTTTGCAACCGTTTCAATCATATCAGGTCTTCCACCAGTAACACCAACCACTTGATTGGGTTGTTGTAACGAATGAGTCACATCTAAAACCGTAGTTGCATAGTGCTGCATGGTAGGAATTCCTCTAAAATCTACAATCATATCCTGGTAGCCAAACATCGTACCACGATCAGTAACCATCACATTTTCATTATGACAATCCAATACCTTTTGAACCGCATGTTTCATACTTTCAGGACTCATAAATTGTCCCTTTTTGAGATTTACAACCTTTCCAGTATTTGCCGCAGCTACAACTAGATCGGTTTGACGAACTAAAAAAGCAGGAATTTGCAAAACATCAACATATTCCGCAGCCATCTGTGCATCTTCATTTGTATGAATATCAGTAACAGTTGGAACACCAAATTCTTTCGAAACTTTCTGAAGAATTTTTAATGCTTTTTCGTCTCCAATCCCAGAAAAACTGTCTATTCTAGATCGGTTTGCTTTCTTAAAAGATCCTTTAAAAACATAAGGAATTTGAAGTCTATCAGTGATTCCAACTAACTTTTCTGCAATTCTCATTGCCATTTCTTCCCCTTCGATAGCGCAAGGTCCAGCCAAAAGAAAAAAGTTACCGCTTTCTAAATGTTTAATTTGTGGAATATTTTGAATTTTCATGATTCGTGTTTTCAGTTTGCGAATATAGTTTTGATTTGTGAATTTAAAATGAAGTTTAAGGTTTTTTTACAGTAAAACCCATTGGTGCAAACAACAATCCTTTTTCGTAAACATTTAGATATAAAACAAAAGGTGTTTTTAAACCATCATAGGTTACAGAATATACGGCGAGAAAACCACCACCAGTATTGATGTTTTTGCTCGGAAACGGACAACAAATTCCTGTTTTTGTGTAAGTAATCATTTCTCCGTTTGGACCAGAAAGTGAATTCAAATAGCGTTTGCAATTCAATTCCTCATCATTTGAATTTCTATAAAAAACATTCACAGGATAATCTTTGTCGAAACCATATTTCAAATCGGTTGCAATTTGAGTCAAAACAAATCGATTATCTGGAGTCAATTTTGGAATTGGTGCCGTATTGTCCACGTTTTTAAGAGTAGATCGTGTACTCACACAAGAAACCAATAAAACTACAAAAGACAGTAAAAACAAGGTTTTGAATGATTTCATAAAACTATTTTTTTGCAAAGGTACTAACATATTTAGGATTTTATAAATTATTGATTTTTTAATTTATATTTTTGTAAAAACAATCTTTTAAATGGATTTTATTACTCAAACGTGGCATTGGTCAATTTCTGGTTTTTTGATAGCAATTATTATGCTAGTTTTAAATTATTTTGGAAAAGTTTTCGGAATGTCATCAAATCTTCGCTCATTGTGTACCATTGCAGGAGCAGACAAATACTCTGATTTCTTCAAATTCGATTGGAAAGCGCAACGTTGGAATTTATTAGTTGTAATTGGTGCGATGCTTGGCGGATTTATTGCTTCAAATTTCTTGAATAATCAAAATAATGTAAACATCAGTAGCGCAACGCTTCTTCAACTCAATAAATTAGGAATTGACGTTCCTAACGGAAAATTATTACCCAATGCGATATTTTCGTTAAACTCATTGAAATCGATAAAAAATATTTTTATTTTACTTTTTGGTGGAATTCTCATCGGATTTGGTTCCCGTTACGCAGGCGGTTGCACATCTGGTCATGCAATTTCAGGATTGAGTAATTTGCAGCGTCAATCTCTCAAGGCAGCAATTGGTTTTTTTGTTGGAGGATTAATTATGGCACATTTTATACTTCCATTAATTTTTTAATATGAAGGCTATAAAATATATTTTCGTCGGTTTTGTATTCGGAATAGTACTCACAAAATCAGAAGCCATTTCGTGGTATCGAATTTTTGAAATGTTTATGTTTCAATCGTTTCATATGTATGGAATTATCATGACAGCCGTAATCACTGGGATAATTGGGTTACAATTCATCAAAAAAAATAAACTCAAAAACATCAAAGGCGATATTCTTGAAGTTGCTGAAAAAGAAAAAGGTGCTTTTAGATATTGGATTGGTGGCATGTTTTTTGGACTAGGTTGGGCTTTAGTGGGTTGTTGTCCAGGCCCTATTTTTATTTTGCTTGGTGCTGGTTTTTTGCCCGTGATACTCATACTTTTAGGAGCACTATTAGGCACTTTTTTGTATGGATTGATAAAAGATAAATTGCCACACTAAATACTTTAAAAAATATAAATTATGATTTCTGAAACTCAATTTCAAAATGAATTACATTTAATAATCGAAAACGCAATTCGTGAAGACATTGGGACTGGCGATCATAGTTCTTTGGCTTGCATTCCGAATTCGGCTTCTGGAAAAGCAAAACTCATAGTAAAAGATACCGGAATTATTGCAGGAGTTGCGTTTGCAAAAATGGTTTTTGATTATGTCGATTCAAATCTCGAAGTTGAAACGTTTATCAATGATGGAGAGCAAGTAAAATATGGTGACATTGTTTTTCATGTATCAGGAAGTTCACAATCCATTTTGAAAGCTGAGCGTTTAGTTTTGAATTCTATGCAAAGAATGTCAGCAATTGCAACAAAAACAAATAGTTATGTTCAATTATTGAAAGGAACAAAAACTAAAATTCTCGATACTCGAAAAACAACTCCAGGATTCAGAGCCTGTGAAAAATGGGCTGTGAAAATTGGTGGTGGCGAAAATCACCGTTTCGCTCTTTATGACATGATAATGCTCAAAGATAACCACAATGATTTTGCAGGTGGAATCACTTTAGCAATAGCCAAAACAAAACACTATTTGAAAGATAAAAACCTCGATTTAAAAATTATTGTAGAAGCAAGAAATTTGAGTGAAATAGAAGAAATACTTCAATCTGATGGAGTGTATCGAATTTTAATTGATAATTTTAATTTCGAAGACACCAAAAAAGCAGTCGCTTTGATTGGTGGTAAATGCTTGACAGAATCCTCAGGAAATATCAACGAGAAAACCATTCAAGAGTATGCAAATTGTGGAGTAAATTACATTTCATCAGGTGCATTGACGCATTCAGTTTATAATATGGATTTGAGTCTAAAGGCTTTTTAAAATTCGCTGTTTTTAAATTAATAATTTTAGATTTAATGGTTTTTTTAAACCTAACTAAGCACAAAAATTAGTAGTGTTTTTTAGTGATTGTAAAAACCAAGTAAAAATACCTGATTTTGCGCTAAAATTTGTTTTAATTGTTTTTAAGAGATAGTTTTACACTAAACATTAACCAATTAATTTAAAATTTATTATGCCAAAAAACACAATTACACTAGCAACAGCTCAAACTTGGGCAGCCAAATGGCAATCAAATTCACAAAACAAAATCAAGGCCTTTTTAATTCCACAAGAAGATATTACACAAATTTTTCAATACGAAGGAGTTTGTGACATTCGTACTTACATTGGTATTGACGAAACAGGAGCACACAAATTAATTATTGTTGGTGTTGATGCAGCAGGAAAAGATTTAATGGATGATTCAAAACAACAGTACATTTATGATTTTACAAAACCATGCCCAGATTTTTGTGATGTAACCAGTAAATTATACAATCCAAGACCTTGATGAATCATTTTTTAATGTCATATGCTAATGTTTTGTTCAAATCCATAGATTTTTTTCTATTGATTAACATTATTTTATTTTTTGTAGGTTTTTCTAGAAATGGAAAAGCCTATAAAATTTTCACATTGTATTTGCTGGTTATTTTTATAGGAGAAATGATTTCAAAAATTATGATTCATAATAAATATCAAAATATTAGCATGTCACATTATTATTTCATTTTGCAATTTATTTTCTTGAGTTTTTTTTATTTAGAGATTTTAGTTTTACCAATTCAGAAAAAAATTTTAAAAATAGGATTGATTATAATTCCAATCGCTTTAGTTATTCAATACATTCTTAATCCCAAATTGATTTTTATTTTTAATTTATTTGAGGTTTTTATTTGTTCTTTTTCAATTGTTGTTTATGCAGCTTTTCATTTTTATAATATGTTGAACGAAAAACGATTGTTTTATTATATAAATTCTGGAATTTTAATTTACTTGTTTGGCAGTACCATCATTTTTTTATCAGGAAATGTACTGATAATTAAAGCAACGGGTTTGTCTTATTATTTAGTTTACATAAATGCTTTTTTATACATTTTCTATTTAACTATGATTTTTATTGAATGGAAAAAAAATTATTCGAAAATCAAATAAATAATTAAAAGTTCCATAAAAATGATTGAAATACCAATTAATGACCTGAATAAAATCATAATTTATATTACAATAATTGGCGTTGTAATGGCGATTTTATTGATTTGTAATTTCAATATGTCAAGAAAGAAAATCAGAAATACATCAATGAATAGATTTTAAAATATGAAAACTAAAAACATTCAGGACATTTCAGATTTGAATCAATTAATCATTGCTATACTTTCAGCATTTGTGTTCATGTCTTTAGTACTGATTTTATTCTTTTATTTTTCGAGAAAAAAAATCATACAAAAAGAAATCGAGAAACGTGATTTAGAGATTTCATATCAAACAGAAATAATAAAATCTATAGTTACAACCCAAGAAGCAGAGCGAAAGCGTATTGCAAGGGATTTACATGATGATATTAGTTCAAAATTAAATATCGTTTCTTTGAATAGTCATTTATTGCAAACCCCAGATTTGACTCCTCAAGAACTTTCAGAACTTTCTAAAAATATTATTAATCTAACAAAAAGTGCTTTAGATAATTCCAGACAAATTGCACACGATTTGTTTCCGCCTGTTTTCCAGAACTTTGGAATAGATAAAGCCATTCAAGAACTCTGTTTAGAGATTGAAAATGCAACTTCAATTAAAATAAATTACACAAATAGTATTATATTTAACATTTCAAACAATGACAGACATTTGCACGTTTTTAGGATTTTACAAGAATTAATCAATAATTCCATCAAACATGGCAAAGCCACTGAAATAAAAATTAATTTTCAACAAAAAAACAACCAAAATGTTTGTAATTATTCAGATAATGGAATTGGTTTTGATAGCAATACAACAAAAATGGAAAAAGGTTTAGGAATGAAAAATATTGAAAGTAGAATCACTTTTCTAAACGGTAAAATCGATTTTAAGTCCACTAAAAACCAAGGTGTCGAATTTATTTTTAATTTTGAATGATGGAAAGTAAAATTAAAATACTCCTTGCTGATGATGAGGTTTTGTTCCGAAAAGGGATTATGTTTCTTTTAGAAAGAGAAAAAAGGTTCGAAATAGTTTTCGAGTCATCAAACGGTCAAGAAGTGATATCCTTCTTACAAGACAAAAAAAATTATCCAGATATTATTTTAATGGATCTTAACATGCCAATGTTGAATGGAGTTGAGGCAACAAAAATTATTAAAAAAGAATTTTCAGAAATTAAAATTGTAGCACTAACTAGTTACAATACAAAATCGTTTATTGCAAACATGATTCAGGTAGGTGCAGTTTCTTATCTTGTAAAAACAGCCACTCCAAAAGAGGTAATAGAAACTCTTGAAGAGGTTCACGAAAAAGGTTTTTTTTACAACGAAAATGTCCTTCAAGTTATTAATGAAGGATTATTGGTTTCAAAAACAAAGTCTAATTTTGATAACAATTATCTTACACCTCGCGAAAAAGAGATAATTAGACTTATTAGTCAACAATTTAGCAATAACCAAATTTCAGAAAAACTATTTATTAGCCAGCGCACAGTTGAAGGTCATCGAAATAATTTATTACTCAAAACAGAATCTAAAAACGTGGCAGGACTGTTAGTCTATGCGTTACAAAATCAAATTATAACTCTCGAAGAATTATCGATTCAAAAATAATTAGAATGAAAACAATCAATTAATTCAAGTTAAAATGAGTTTATTGTTTTGTTTTATTTCCGTTTGACAATAGTTCGTTTTTTTGAGTAAAATAATCATAAAAAAAATATAAATTTATATTTATAATGAATATTTGTTTGTAATTTAACAAAATATTTCAATATACAAAAATGCCTTCAATAAAAATACTTCTTGCAGATGATGGATTACTTTTTAGGAAAGTAGTTTCATTTCTTTTGACTAAAGAAGAAAATATTGAAATTGTTTTTGAAGCTTCAAATGGATCAGAAATAGTTTCTTTTCTAGATGAAAACTCAAATCATCCGGATATTATTTTAATGGATATTGAAATGCCTTTGTTGAATGGCGTTGAAGCCACAAAGTTAATTCATAAAAATTTTCCTAATATCAAAATAGTAGCATTAACAGCTCATGATTCAGAAACGTTTATTTTGAATATGATTCATGTAGGAGCAGTATCTTTTATTGAAAAAAATGCAAATCCAGATCAAGTAATATTTACTATAAATGAAGTTTTTAATAAAGGCTTCTATTACAATAGCAAAGTTTTAGAAATAATTCATAAAGAAGAGCATTTACCTTCGCAAAAAACAAAAAGTTATTTTGATAAAGATTATTTCACACAAAGAGAAAAAGAAGTTTTAAAATTGATTTCGCAACAACTCAACAGTATCGAAATTGGAGAAAAATTATTCATTAGCCCTAGAACGGTTGATGTGCATCGGAAAAATTTACTAGAAAAAACGAATTCAAAAAATGTTGCTGGACTATTAGTTTACGCTTTGCGAAATAAAATAATTAGTTTAGAGGAACTTACTTTTAAGTAACAAAAGTCTTTTAAAACTTTTTTGATTTCAGCGAAAAATAAGAGTTCTTGTTACAGATTTTAAGTTTTTACAATTGAATAGCACCACTCATAGTTTTAAAAACTTAAAACACAAAGTAAAAGACTATTTTATAGCAAATTGAAAAAAGTTTAAACGATTTTAGACTATAAATTTCCTAAAATGTTCAAAACATTGAAAAAAAAGCAAACTAAAATCATTGCAATCAAAATAAATACGCCTAATTTTCTAATAGTATTTTTTTCTAAGTCTTCATAGATTATTTTCATAGGTCTTTTATTTTTTAAAAAATTAATCACAATGCAAATCTATATTTAAAATTATTATTTTTTTCAGGTGTTTATACCTGATTTTACCTTTAAAAGCAAAAAATTATGTTTTTCTTTACAAAAAAATAATTACTTTTGATTCAAATAACAAACAATTGAGAAATCTAATTTTAATTTTTTTTATACTTCTAGGTATTAGTTCAAAAGCATCATTTATATTGTTGCCAATGGATGATACAACTCAAAAAAACCATCTCAAAGCATACGGAATTACCTATTGGTGTCTTGCCAAAGATTACAAAGCAAGTTGGTTACTCAACTATCGTGGAGGCTCATTTTTATTGCCAGATGCAGCAGAAATCAGAAAAGAATGCCAAATAAGAGGTGTCAGTTTTGAGGTACTTTCTGATTCAGAACAAGCTAATATTCTTGATGAAATTTCAAGTCCATCTCAAAATATGGACGCAATTGTGTTAGAAAAAGCACCAAAAATAGCCGTTTACACACCACCAGGAAAACAACCTTGGGATGACGCAGTAACACTGGTTTTAACCTATGCAGAAATTCCATTCACTCCAATATACGATGAAGAAGTTCTCGCTGATGCGCTCATTCAATATGAGTGGTTGCACTTGCATCACGAAGATTTTACTGGTCAATACGGAAAATTTTATGCTTCATACAAAAATGCACCTTGGTACATAGATCAAAAATTGAAAGCGGAGCAATTAGCAACAAAATTAGGATTTGAAAAAGTTTCACAGGAAAAATTAGCAGTTGCAAAGAAAATTAGAGATTTTGTGATTGGTGGAGGATTTATGTTTGCGATGTGTTCAGCAACAGATAGTTTTGATATTGCTTTGGCAGCAGAGGGGACAGACATTTGCGAAACGATGTTTGATGGTGATCCAAGCGAAGGTAACTATCAAACAAAAATTAATTTTAATAATTCTTTTGCATTTAAAAACTACATCTTGGATAGAAAACCAGAACATTATGAGTTTTCTGATATTGATACCACAGAAAAACGAAGAATGCCTTTTGAAAAAGATTATTTCACGCTCATGGATTTTTCTGCAAAATGGGATCCAATTCCAACCATGCTATGTCAAAATCATACCTCATTAGTGAAAGGATTTATGGGACAAACAACTGCTTTTGATAGAGAATTAGTTAAAACTAATGTTTTAGTTTTAGGCGAAAACGAAATTAATAGTGAAGCGAGATACATTCATGGTGAAAAAGGAAAAGGAATGTTTACTTATTTTGGTGGACACGACCCAGAAGATTATCAGCATAAAGTTGGCGATCAGCCTACAGTTTTAGATTTGCATCCAAACTCTCCTGGTTTTAGATTGATTTTGAATAATGTATTGTTTCCTGCAGCAAAGAAAAAAAAACAGAAAACATAGTATTTGTATGAAATTTGAACAAATTCTAAGTCAAGTTTACAAAGAATCTAATGCTATACCAAAAGTCGGAAATGTAGCAAAATCTATT
>JANPDC010000175.1:0-2878 GCA_031431275.1 Bacteroidota bacterium | reverse complement strand
ATCAGAAATGAATAATTTTCCGCAATTGACACATGGCGATATTGATAACATAATTGCTTATACTTCTGAACCATTACCTGCAGTTGTTGTTCCGCCAACTCCAATAGATGAAGGATCTAGTACAGGCTCTTCAAGTGGAATTTCTAATACTTTTGTTCTTGGTGCATTAGGATTAGTAATGGGACTTTTGGTCATCATGTTGTTTTTGGTAAACAGAGTATTAAATAAAATTGCTAAAGCCAATGGAGTTGAAGTAATACCAGTTCAAAAAGAAGCATCAACACCAATTTGGGTTGCTTTCGCTAAAAATCAATTTTTGGTTTTGGTAACTAGTATTTTCATGTTATTATTTAGTGCTTACTTTGCTTATTCTTTCCTGATGCAAGTAGGAGTAGAGCAAGATTATGAGCCAATACAACCAATACACTACTCACACAGGATACACGCAGGAAGTAATGGTATTGAATGTAAATATTGTCACTCATCTGCTCGTGTAAGCAAGCATTCTGGAATTCCTTCCTTGAATGTGTGTATGAATTGTCACAAACAAATCGCTGAAGTTTCAGATACAACTGCAACACCAGAATACTCCAAAGCATTTTATGACGGAGAAATCAAAAAACTTTACAAGGCAGTGGGTTGGGATACAGGAACTCAAAAATACACAGGAAAAACAGAACCAGTGAAATGGGTTCGTATACACAACCTTCCTGATTTTGTTTATTTCAACCATGCTCAACACGTTGCTGTTGCTGGTTTAGAGTGTCAAAAATGTCATGGTCCAGTTCAAACATACGAAATCATGAAACAATATTCACCACTTACAATGGGTTGGTGTATTAATTGCCACCGTGAAACCGAAGTGAAGATGGAAGGTAATGACTATTACACAAAAATACATGACGAATTATCAAAAAAGTATGGAGTTGACAAGTTGACTGCAGCACAAATGGGTGGTTTAGAATGCGGTAAATGCCATTATTAAAAAAGGTTAATGTTTGTTTTTTAGTTCTAAACCAAAAACATAATATACCAAACCAATAATAAAACAATAATTAAGAAGTTAAATATTTATATACAATATGTCATCAAACAAAAAATACTGGAAAAGTGTTGAAGAACTAAACGAAAATAGTTCTATTGTTGAGGCACTTAGAAATAACGAATTTGTTGAAGCAATTCCAACAGACGAGTTTTTAGGAGACAAAGAGGCTTTGTCATCATCTTCTACAACTCGCCGTGATTTCTTAAAGTACGTTGGATTCAGCACAGCCGCCGCATCATTAGCAGCTTGTGAAGGACCAGTGCACAAGTCGATACCATACGTAGTTCAGCCAGAGCAAATCATTCCTGGAGTTTCAGATTTATATGCAACTTCTGTTTTTGATGGTTTTGATTTTGCTAACCTTTTAGTAAAAACTCGTGAAGGTCGTCCAATCAAGATTGACAATAACAAAATGGCTGGAGCGAATTTCACCGCTAATGCAAGAATTCACGCTTCGATTTTATCTTTATACGACAGTATGCGTTTAAAAAATCCAAAAATGGATGCAAAAAACGTTTCATGGTTAGAGGTTGATAACAAAATAAAAGCAAGTTTAGTTGATGCTAAAACAAAAGGAGGTCAAGTTGTTTTGATGACAGGAACTTTAGCAAGTCCAACTACTGAAAAATTAATTTCTGAATTTCTTACTGCAAATCCAAATTCTAAACATGTTGTTTATGATGCTGTTTCATCTTCAGAGTCACTTGATGCTTTTGAAACTGTTTACGGAGAAAGAGCACTAGCAAATTATGATTTTTCAAAAGCATCAGTAATTGTTTCTATTGATGCAGATTTCCTAGGAGATTGGCAAGGTGGAAGTTATGATACAGGTTACGCACAAGGAAGAATTCCGAAAAATAAATTAATGTCAAAGCACTTCCAAATGGAAGCGAACATGACACTATCTGGTGCTGCTGCTGATAAACGAATTCCAATGAATTCATCAGTTCAAAAACAAGCATTAGTACATATATATAATGTAGTAACAGGTTCCAATGCATCAGTTACTTTAGATGCGAAAATCAAACCAGAAGTTGATAAAGCAGCACAACAATTGAAAAGTGCAGGAGCAAAAGGACTTTTGGTCTCTGGTATTCAAGACAAAAATGCTCAACTGTTAGTTATTGCTATTAACAAAGCATTAGGAAGTGAATCTTTTGTTACTTCTGGAACTAGACAAATCAGAAAAGGATCGAATGAAAAAGTAGCACAATTAGTAAAAGATATGAACGCAGGAACTGTTCATACTTTAATTATGAGTGGCGTTAATCCAGTTTATTCATTACCAAATTCAAAAGAGTTTGTTTCTGGCTTGAAAAAAGTAAAACTCTCAGCTTCATTTTCTCTGAAAGAAGATGAAACAGCATTGTTAACTACAATTGCTGCTCCAGCACCACATTACTTAGAGTCTTGGAATGATGTTAGTATTACAAAAGGAACATATAGTTTAACACAGCCAACAATTCGTCCATTATTCAATACAAAGCAATTTCAAGATTGTTTATTGACTTGGACGGGAAGAACAGAATCTTTCTATGATTATTTGAAAGCAAATGCGAGTACCATTGTTTCAGGTTCATCTTGGAATCAAGTGGTACACGATGGTATATATGTTGGAACTATTCCTGTAGCAACTGCTTCAACAGTAGATTTTTCTAGTGCAGCATCAGCAGTTTCTTCGTCAAAAGCAAATGCTGATTTCGAATTAGTTTTATATACAAAAACAGGATTGGGAGACGGACAACAGGCAAATAATCCTTGGTTACAAGAATTGCCAGATCCAATCACCAGAGTTTCATGGGATAATTATGCTACAATTTCTCAAGTTGATGC
>JANPDC010000174.1:0-16145 GCA_031431275.1 Bacteroidota bacterium | reverse complement strand
AATCTAAAAATTGAAAACTAGGCACAACCGATGCTAAAAAATAAACCATCGTTATGGTCGAAATTAAAGTGAAATAATTAAGATTTACATCAAATACAAGCATCAAAAAAAAGTATTGATGCGTAAAAACCAAATATCTAGCAAAGCCTAAAAAAACATTTTTTTGATGAATGACTTTTGGAATACCATTTATTTTTGAAATAAAATCTTGAAAAGTGTAACCTTTTATTTTTTTATTTTTAGTGAGTGCAAAAAACAAAAACAAGACTATTGAAATTGAAACAATACCAAACGCCCACGAATAATAACCGAGAATCAACATACCTAAAACTCCAAAAAACGTAGTTGCAACCATTTGAATTCCGTTGCAAATTAAATTTAAAAAAATAATTTCTCCTGTTTTCGATTTATCAAAATATAAAGCCTTTCCAGCATATTCTCCAACACCAACCGGCGTAAATACTCCGAGAGTTAATGCTGCAAGAACTTGTTTTGTAGATTCAGAAACTGAAATAGGTTTTACTAATTGTGCTAGATTTTGCCATTTCAAAATTTCAAAATAACGATTCAAGAAACTAAAAGCAAGAATAAATATAATCCCTAAAACCGACTGATTTTTATTGAAAATTAATAAAAATTTCTCCCAATCGAGTTTGTCATTAGTAGCCAATTCATTATAAATAAAATAAAAAGCACCAACAACAATCAAAATTTTAATAAGTTGAACTAGGAATTGTTTAGTTTTGTGAGAAATTGCAGGCATAGATGCAAAGTAAAGAAAATCGAACTGGGAATCCTAACAGGTTTCCTAAACCTGTTAGGTATTTTAAAAAATGGCAAACGAAAGAATTATATTAGGCATCGACCCCGGAACCACAATTATGGGTTTTGGTTTGATAAAAGTTGTGAACAAAAAAATGGAGTTTATGCAACTCAACGAACTGATTTTGAGTAAATATGACAACCATTACCAAAAACTAAAAGTTATTTTCGAGCGCACAATTGAGTTAATCGACACCCACAATCCAGATGAAATTGCTATTGAAGCACCCTTTTTTGGTAAAAATGTACAATCAATGTTAAAGTTGGGTCGTGCACAAGGTGTGGCAATGGCTGCGGGGTTGTCGCGAGATATTCCCATAACCGAATATGAGCCAAAAAAAATAAAAATGGCGATAACTGGCAACGGAAACGCTAGTAAAGAGCAAGTTGCTAAGATGTTACAACAATTATTAGGATTAAAAACATTACCAAAAAATCTAGATTCAACCGATGGATTGGCGGCTGCAGTTTGCCATTTTTTTAATTCAGGTAAAGTCGTTGGAACAACAAGTTATTCGGGTTGGGACGCATTTGTGAAGGATAAAAGCCCCCTAACCCCCAAAGGGGGAAACAACTTGATAATTGATTTAAGGAATAAAAAATGACAAAACAATTAAATTTCAATGTAGTCTCCTCCCCTTCGGGGAGGTCGGGAGGGGCTCTTTACATCCACATACCATTCTGCAAGCAAGCATGCAATTACTGCGATTTTCATTTTTCAACTTCCATGAAGAAAAAAGAGGAAATGGTTTTGGCTTTGGCAAATGAAATCGCAATGCGAAAATCAGAATTCAAAAACGATGTTGTCGAAACCATCTATTTTGGTGGAGGAACGCCTAGTAGATTGCAGATTTCAGATATTAGACTGTTGATTAACGAAGTTTATAAAAATTATAATGTATCGGAAAAGCCTGAAATTACTTTAGAAGCCAATCCCGATGATTTATCAGAAGAATATTTAATCGAACTTTCCAAAATTGGCATAAATAGACTTTCAATCGGGATTCAATCTTTTTTTGAGGATGATTTATTGATGATGAATCGTGCTCATAATTCAAAAGAAGGCATCAAATGTTTGGAAATTGCAACCCAATATTTTGATAATATTTCTTTAGATTTGATTTATGGAATTCCTGGAATGAACAACTATAAATGGAAAAAAAATATCGAAATTGCATTGAGTTTCGGAATCAAACACATTTCGAGTTATGCCTTGACAGTCGAACCTAAAACGGCTTTAAAAAAACTTATTGAATCTGGAAAAATAGATAATCCGAAAGATGAAGTTGCTTTAGCGCATTTCGAGATTTTAGTCGAAACGCTTACAGCAAATGGTTTCATTCATTATGAATTATCGAATTTTGGTAAAGAAAATTATTTTTCAAAAAACAATTCGAGTTATTGGTTAGGTAAAAAATACATCGGAATTGGACCATCGGCGCACAGTTATGACGGAATTTCTAGAAGTTGGAATATTGCCAATAATACCATTTATATAAAATCAATCAATGAAAATAAATTGCCATCGGAAACCGAAATTTTATCCAAAACCGACAATTATAACGAATATGTAATGACGGGTTTACGAACAATTTGGGGAATATCATTGGATAAAATTGCAGCCGATTTTGGTATTGAATATTTAGATTATTTAATGAAACAATCAGAACGATTCTTGAAAGACGATTTACTTTTTATAGAAAATAAAATTTTAAAGCCAACCGCCAAAGGAAAGTTTTTGTGTGATGGTATTGCAAGTGATTTGTTTTTCTTAAATTTGGATTGAAAAACGAATTTTAACCGCAAAGTTCGCAAAGATTTACGCAAAGAACGCAAAAAAATTTAAGGCTATTTACAAGTGATTTGTTTTTCTTAAATTTGGATTGAAAAACGAATTTTAATCGCAAAGTTCGCAAAGATTTACGCAAAGAACGCAAAAAAATTAAGGCTATTTGCAAGTGATTTGTTTTTCATGAATTTGGATTAAAAAGACTTGTTTTTAACCGCAAAGTTCGCAATGAACGCAAGAATTTATTAAGCTGAATTTAATATTACAAATATAAATGACAGAAAATGAATTATCAAGGATAGTATTTGATAGTGCTTTAAAAGTGCATCAAACATTAGGTCCAGGACTTCTAGAAAGTGCATATGAAGAATGTTTATATTATGAACTCAAAAAAACGGGATTGGTTATAGAAAAACAAAAACCTTTGCCTTTAATTTATGAAGACATAAAATTAGACATTGGTTACCGAGTCGATATAATAATCGAAAACAAATTGATTCTAGAATTAAAATCAGTTGAAACATTAAATGATGTACATTTTGCTCAATTGTTAACTTATTTGAAACTAACAAATTGTAAATTAGGTCTACTTATTAATTTTAATGTTACATTAATAAAAAATGGAATAAGAAGAGTTGTAAATAATTTGTAAAAACTTATCTGAACATTTTAAATCTTAGCGAACCTTGTGTAAATCTTTGCGTACTTTGCGGTTAAAAAAATAGGAACATTTTAAATCTTAGCGAACCTTGCGTAAATCTTTGCGTACTTTGCGGTTAAAAAAACCATTGCTGTTAAAAAATATGAAAGCAACAATAAACAACTTCGAAGTCGATTTATCAAAACCTTTCGATATATCGATTCCTCTATCAAATACTGATGAAAACCCAATTGCGTGGTATCTAGACAAACCTATTATTGAACCAGTGATGAATGGTGATTGGATAGGAAAAGTTTCCAGTGGAAAATCATCAACTAATTTCAATAACATAGCATTCAATCCGCATGGACATGGAACTCACACCGAATGTTTGGGACACATTACGCAAGAATTTTATTCGATTAATGATTGTTTGAAACAGTTTTTCTTTATGGCAGAACTAATTTCAGTCGAGCCAGAAAAAATCAATGGAGATTTAATTATTACTAAAGAAAACATTTCAACGTTACTCAATGAAACTCGAAAAAGCAATCAAAGTTCAGTTAAAATTGAAGCCTTGATTATTCGAACATTACCAAATATAAACGATAAATTATCCAAAAAATATTCAAATACCAATCCGCCCTATTTATCAGAAGAAGCCGCAGTTTATATCCGAGAAATCGGAATCAAACATTTACTGATTGATTTGCCAAGCGTCGATAAAGAATATGACGAAGGAAAACTTTTGGCACACAAAGCCTTTTGGAATATAAAAAATGTCAATGTTCTAAATGACGACGCTCGAATAAATTGCACGATAACTGAAATGATTTTTGTTGATGAAAAAATTCAAGACGGAAATTATTTATTGAACCTTCAAATTGTTAATTTTGTCAATGATGCAAGTCCTAGTAAACCAGTTTTATACAAAATATCCTAACAGGTTTTAAAAACCTATTAGGTATAATTTTTTGCGAACTGAATATAACAAACAAAATGATAACCGTTTCCACAAATAAAAACAAACTCAATATTTCGTTCATTCAAAATTTTTTGAAAGATATTTATTGGGCTGCGGGTCGAACAATCGATGAAGTCCAAACAACAATCGATAATTCTTTTTGCTTCGGAATTTATCTAGAAAATGAACAAATTGGTTTTGCAAGAGTCATAACAGATTATGTAGTATTTGCTTATGTAATGGATGTTTTTATAGACGAGAAACATCGTGGCAAAGGATATTCATCGGTTTTAATTGATAAAATGATGACCGAACCAAAACTTCAAGAAGTTAAAATTTGGCGTTTGGCAACCAAAGATGCTCATTTTCTGTATGAAAAATTTGGGTTTACACAATTGGCATTTCCAGAACGAATGATGGAGAAAAAATAAGTTTTCAGTCACAGTTTTCAGTTTCGAATTTTAGGACTGAAAACTGTTACTGAAAACTGAAAACTGAAAACTAAAAAATATGAACTTAGAATCTTACTACGAATATTGTATTTCTAAAAAAGGAGTAACCGAACATTTCCCGTTTGATGTAGATACATTGGTTTTTAAAGTCGGTAATAAAATGTTTGCATTGGCCAATTTATCAGGTTTTGAAAATGGAAATCCATCGGCTAATTTAAAATGCGATCCAGAACGTGCCCAAGAACTTCGAGCGGAATTTGATGACATTCAGCCAGGCTATCACATGAGTAAAATACATTGGAATACTGTAAATATAAATCAAAACGTATCAGATAAAATGATTTTTGAACTCATTAATCATTCATATAAATTGGTTTTTGATAGTTTGACTAAAAAAATTCAAAGTGAAATTGAAAATTTAGAATTAGAAAATTAGATAATTTGACAATAAGGCATTACTTTTGACAATAGTTATGTAAATTTTTAAACCTCATAAACATATAAATATTTTTTATGATTGATAATTTAAAGAAATTCTTGAACGAAGAACAAGATCCAAAAGCGATTGAAAAAATCACAAATAAACTCAACGATTTATTAATGAGAAACGAAGAAGTTGGATATATTGGTGTGCAGAAAAAGCCTGTAACTGTTTTTCCTGATAGCATTGTTTTGACCAATAAAAGAATCATTATTTGTAAACCAAAAAATCTTGGATTGTCAATGGACTTTCTCGATTATAACTGGGATGACATCAATGCTACATTTGTAAAAGAAAATATTTTAGGATCTGAATTTTCATTTTCTACAAAAAGTGATCTAACAATTTCGATTGATTATATACCAAAAATTCAAGCCCGAAAAATTTCGACTTTTGCTAAAGAACAATTAGATATTCTAAAAAATGGTGTTTCAGATGCACCAATTAATAGCGAAAACAGTTCGCAAGAAGCCATTTCTGTACTTTTTGATGAAGTTGTGCCACAACCAATAGAAGAAATTGAAACCGAAGAAGTTTTTAGTTTTGCAGAAATAGTGCCAAGTCAAACAACAGTTTACGAACCAATTCAAGAACCAATTGCTCCAACACAAGAAAATAATTCTTATTCAGGATTAACCCAAGATGAATTATTTGCAAAACTTCAAAATTATAAAAGATTGCTAGACAATGGTTTGATTATGCAAGGCGAATATGATATCTATAAAAAAGAAATCTTGAGTCAAATGTAATTCAATTAAATAATCTCCATTCTTTTCCACTCAAATCATCAAAGCCAATGATGCCTTTATTGATGTCAAAATAGATTTTATTTACACTTTTAGATGCTAATAATTCCGTTTTTTTTGATTCTAAAATAAAAACGGAATCATATTTTTTTTCATTGATAATCATTGTTAACTTAGTTTTTTTGTAATCTACAACAATTGAATCGTTACCATTCCAAAACGGAAAATTAATTGTAACTATAAACTCCGAGTTTTCAGAAAAAATAGTCCTTTCGCCATAGCCAGAGTTCGAAATAGGAAATCTCTTTAGATTAAAAGTCAATTTCGAAATTTCATTTTTTGAAACTTTAAATTGAATTTCTTGTTCGTCATAGAAAAAGTATTTTTTGAATCTAAATTCTGAAATTAGTTTTTTAAACACTTTCTTTCCAAGTGTCGATTTGACGAATTGGAATTTCATTTCTTCGTT
This sequence comes from Bacteroidota bacterium, assembly GCA_031431275.1. Lineage (GTDB taxonomy): Bacteria > Bacteroidota > Bacteroidia > Flavobacteriales > Flavobacteriaceae > Flavobacterium. Next base: position 9,782 of record JANPDC010000174.1, on the reverse strand, counting down.
ATTAGAGTTTCTAAAAATTAAATCAGTATCCGAACTAAACGGATTTAAGAGTCTTTCATAATCTTCTTTTGAAAATCGATGATAAGGTAAATTGTCACCAGAAAAAGATTTATTTCTTAAAAACCCATTTGAAAAAGGAATCAACAAATTAGTTATGTTCTTGAAAGTATTCATAAGTTTTTAGATTTAAAATTCAATCCAAAACTACAAACGAATTAAAAATAAAACGTCCTGATTTATACAACCACGATAAATTAGGACAAATTTGGATAATTCAGGACAAAATACTCCAACTCTTTTTCAACGATTAAAAATAAAATACTGATTTTAAAGTATTTACAATTCTTTTTATTTTTTTAAATAAAATGTAATACTATTTGAATTAAACACAAGTAAGTTCGTATTTAGATAAATCAGGACATTTTTTAGTTTGTTTTATGCAAAGAATGTAGCAATGATTTTAAGAAAATCAATTATTTAACAACTCTACTTCTGCGTTTGGATTAAATAAATATGTTCTCCCTGAATTCATTTCGATGCATTCATAACGTTTGACACGTAACGCAATTTTCTTAAAAATCTTACCATTTGAAATTCTAAACACCGAATTATATGGAATTTCGAAAACATAATTTTTATCATTTTGTTCGTCGAATTGTTTCAAAGCCAATGATAAAGTCGCATCAGTATCAGAACTTGCAGTTGGATTTTTGAAATGTCTGGCTAATAATGGTAAAATCGAAGTCGGAAAAATTTCTGGTCGAATAAAAGGAATCATCAATCTTTGAAAAGTAAATTTCCATTCGTCTCCATGAGGTTTAATGTTTCGACCAAACTTTTCGAAAGCAACCAAATGTGCGATTTCATGAATTAAAGTAATAACAAATCTGTATTTATTGAGGTTCGCATTAACTGTGATTTCATGTTTGCCATTCAAACCTTTTCGATAGTCACCATGACGAGTTTTGCGCTCATTAACAATCTTGAGGTGCACATTGTTAGCGACAATCAATTCGAAAATTGGTTTCACAGCGTGTTCAGGAATATATTTTGCAAGAGTTTCTGACATTGATGCAAATTTATTTATTTTTGTCACAAATATGATATATTTACGAAATGATTGATGAAATAAAAAAATATTATGATAATCTAGCAGAGAATTATGACAATAATCGATTCGAAAACTCTTATGGAAAGTATATTGACTTTCAAGAAAGAGTTTTTTTTAAATCAAGGATTACAAAAACTAAAAATTCTAAAATATTAGATTTAGGTTGCGGAACAGGTCGGTTTCTAGATTTTGCAAATTTTGGTGTTGATATTAGCCCGAAAATGATCGAAGTATCAAGACTGAAATTTCCTGATATTGAATTTCGTGAAGGTTCAGTTTCTGATATTCCATTTGAAGATGATTATTTTGAAACTATTTTTTCAATGCATGTAATCATGCATTTGAATATAGAAAATACGACCAATTTCCTAGATGAATCGTATAAAAAACTCAAAAATCAGGGAATATTAATTTTTGATTTTCCATCTAAAAAACGTCGGAAATTAATGAACTTTAAATCTCAAAACTGGCATGCTGCAAATTCATTTTCTATTGATGATATAAACAAAATGATTCATAAAAAATGGAGCATCACAAAAACACAAGGATTAATGTTTTTTCCGATTCATCGTTTGCCTAAATTTTCAAGATCATTTTTTGTGAAATTAGATACTTTGTTTTGCAAATCTTTTTTAAAAGAATATGCCTCTTACACCATTGTTGAATTTAAGAAAATATGAACATAAAGAGTTTTATTCCCAAAAATATTAAAATTCAATTCCAAATCCTAAAACGTTTTTGGTTTGATAGAAATTTGGTTTTTTCAAAAGAAAACAATCTAACAAATGATTTTAATTTCTGTATTTCTACAACTCAAGAAATGAAAAAAGGTGCTTTTTTTGATAATAAAGTTCACAATATATCAAATGGTGCAAGCAAAGTAGGAAATATAATAATTCAGCCTAATGAAATTTTTTCTTTTTGGAAAATTGTTAGTAGACCAAATTCAAAAAATAATTTTAGAACAGGAAGAAACATCATAAACGGGAAGATTTCAGAAGAAATTGGCGGTGGATTGTGCCAACTTTCAAGCATAATTTATTTTACTGCATTGAAAGCAAATCTAAAAATAATTGAACGTTTTAATCATTCTGTTGATATCTATAAAGAAGAGGAACGATTTACGCCACTTGGTGCTGACGCAACTATTGTTTTTGGATATAAAGATTTGAGAATCAAAAATAGTTATCCGTTTTCAATTAAATTTTCATTTGAAATTATTGAAAATCAAATTAATTGTAAATTGTTAAGTCAAGAAAAAATAGAAGAATTAAATCTTGATTTTATTCGAAATTATTCAGAAAATGAAGTTGAAGTATCGACTACAAAAAATGGAATTCATTTTTGTAATTCGGTCTATAAATTATAAAAAATAGTTATTCAGAAGTCTTAATTCTCAATAACGACTTAGCATTTAATTCAGAAACTACTTTTTTGCCAGTTCTGGCTTCTAATTCTTTCATTGCAACTTTAGCAACATTTCCTCCTTGTTTAGCAACTTTTTTACTTTCTGAAAAAGTTTCAGGATTAATTGCTTGAGAAATATCTTTTGTTGATGCTTCGGCTAACATATTCAAAATTAGTTCTGTATTTGTCATATTATCTCTCAGATTTTCTTTTTTCAAACCTTTCAAGATTTTGTATTCTTTTGTAGTTTTTCCAGACCAAGATTTAGAAATTATATCTGTCAAAATTGCAAATTGTTGTCCTTCTTTCAAACCTTTATTTTTCCATTCATCAGTTAACTCTTTTCGGATTTCAATACTTTTCAAACGTTGGTTTATCCAGTTTTCTGAATATCCTAATTGCAAATATTGCTCCAACGCTCGATCAATAGTTATTTCAGGATCTTGCATTTCGTCAAGTCTTTCAGCAGCAATTTGTGCCAACCAAAGTTTGAAAGGTTCTGCTTTTGGAGAAGGAATTGATTGAATTAACCTGAATAGTTGTTCTGTATCGGCAACATCGGTTTTATAAAATTTTCCATCTGAAGATTGCATTTTCAGTTGTCCGATATTTTCGGACAACTGACTGCCTTCTTTTTTTAATTTAGATTTTAAATCACTCCAATATTTTCTTGAGCGGTCTGTTCCTGTCAATACCTCAATAACATCAATGATGGATAAAAACCATTTTTCTTGTTCAGAATCCCAAATAGTTCTAACTTTTTTATTTTCAAATAATTGAATGGCATTTTCTTGTTTCATAACTAAAATTTAGGATTTTAAATTTATTTATAATCGCAAAACCTACAACTTACAACATTACTAAGGTGTCGAACTCGCAACCGACAATACTTTTCCGTTATAAAATTTATTTCCAGTTAATGTAAAATCAAAAATGTAGTTTGCCATTTCTTGTGCCGAAAGTGGTGCTTCGTAACCTGGAAATGCTTCTTGCAACATTTCAGTATTCACTGATCCTAAAGCCAAAACATTAAAAGAAATTCCTTGTTCTTTATATTCTTCAGCTAATAATTCAGAAAGCGTAATAATAGCGCCTTTGCTAGAACTGTAAGCAGATAATCCTGCAAATTTTGCACTTCCTTGAATGCCACCCATTGACGAAATCGACACAACATGGCTTCCTTTTTGTAAATAGGGCAAACAAATTCTAGTTAAATTTGCAACAGCAAAAACATTGACTTTGTAAATGTTTTCAAAATCTTGATTCGTAGTTTCAGCAAAGGGTTTGAATAACAATGATCCCGCATTGTGGACAATAGCATCGACTTTTTTCCAATTTTCAGATAAAAAATTAGCCACTCTTATTAAATGACTTTCATCAGCCAAATCGATTGACAAACACGTTATGTTTTTATGATTTAATAAAGTTTCTGATGTTTTTCTAGAAATAGCCAAAACTTGGTGACCAGCATTGGCAAACTGAAGTGCTAACTCATATCCGATTCCACGAGAAGTTCCTGTAATTATTATGTTTTTCATTTTTAATTTTATAATAGGTTTATCATCGAACTATCCATGTTATGATTGTTCGAAATGTGTTTAATTAAATAAATTGATTCTTTTTTCGAAAAGAAAATATACCAAGTTGTTCTTGGATTTGATTTGTAGAAAATATAAAAATCACCATATTTTAAAAGTGATTTTGGTGATTTTCGATGTGGTAATTGATGTATTGAATCGTTTATATAAAAAACAAATTTTTGAACATAATCAATTGCATTTTCACGATAAATAAAATAATCTTGACGGAATAATTCTTCTATTAAATCATCAAAATAAATTTGAACTAACCTAGTGTAGTTTACAATTACTTCTTCCAAGGCAAACTATTTATTTTTTCAATAGATTTTTTTAAAAATTCCTCCGAAGAAATTGAATTTTCCAACTCCAAATCAAAAGCATCTTTTGGCAAAAGAACACCAATTTTTTGAAGAAAAGGTTCTAAATCTGCGCCATACTTTTCAAGATTTATTCTAATGAAAGTTGGGTTTCCGTTAGCATCGCTTTCGTACTGAATGTCTTTTGAAGTTGCCATAATCAAGATTTTTATCAAATATAAGAAATATTTTTATTTTAAATGATTTCAAAATTATTAAGTTTATTTTTGTGGTAAATAAATAAAAATGTTAGAAAATATAGTTTTAGAAATTGCCAAAAATTCAGATATTGAAGGAATTCTTGATCTTCAAGAATTGTATTTAGTTTCAAATTTATCTGATGAAGAAAAAGTTACAGGATTTGTAACAACACCTTTTACGATTCCACTTCTTGAATATGTAATCAGCCAAAACGGAATTTTTATTGCTAAACAGAACAATAAAATAATTGCTTATGCATTTGCAGCAAGTTGGGAGTTTTTCTCTCAATATCCCATATTTGAATACATGATTTCTTTATTTCCAAGATATAAATTTCGAGATTTTGAATTGAATACAACCAACAGTTTTCAATATGGTCCAGTTTGCATTCATAAAGAATTTCGCGGTCAAGGTTTGATAAAAGTTTTATTTGAATTTATGAGAATTCATATTTTAGAAAAATATCCTTTATCAGTTACTTTTATTAATAAAATCAATATTCCATCAACAAAAGCACATGTCGAAAAACTAAATTGGACTATTATTGATGAATTTTCATTCAATAACAATAATTACATTGTGCTGGCTTATGACATGAAAATTCCAATTGATTAATAATATTTCTTCCAATATTTATAACTCTGAAAAATTGCCATTGCGAGAAATAATAATGGGATTAATGTAGATAAAATAATTTTTGATAGTGATTCAAAATTAGTAGCAACCAAATTTAAACCGAGAATTAAAGCCAACATTCCAAAAAATATTCCGAATAAAGTTCCTATTACATAAAAATATTTCAAGTTGTTTTCTATCAAAATAAATTTTCGATTTAATAAATACAAATTCCAAGAAGTCCAAAATGGCAGTTGCATAAAATTTAAACAATTCAAAATTATTCCAATAAAAAATGGCGAATAACCAATATATTTAGATAAATCATCTTGATTGGAATTGGACGTGTTTGACTGATAATGAAAAATAAAAGCAAGTAAAAACATAAATACAATCCCGAAAATTTCGATATATTTATTGAGTTTTTTGTTCTCAGATAATCGTTTAGCAAATATTAAAGTAAAATAAATTACAAAAACTTCAATTGTGATAATTCCTAAAATAAAAAAGATTAAACTTTCAATTCCCACTTTTTGATACATTTGAAATCCAACAATATTCAAATATCCAAGCGGAATTGAACCAACAAAACTTACTGAAAATCCAATAAAAAAGTTCTTTAATTTTTTCATTTTCTAGAAATTCACAATTTTTTTAGATTGCTCTAAATGTAATTTATATTGTTCCATTCCTTTTTTATGTTCCAAAAACGGAAAACCTTTTTTGTTATTTTCAATACTAATTTTATACATATAACGAATGTGACGCGCCAATTCTCGCCAGGCAAAAAATATAGAATGTTTAGGGTCGTAAATGTGCGTTGGCTCACTCGCAGCACCATTTAACTCAACAACAGCAAAGTTTTTACCAGATTCTAATTCTTCAAAATTTTGGTACATGATATCTAATCTTCCAAAGTAGAAACCATCAATTTGCTTGCACATTTCATTGAAGACCGCATTCAATTTATCAGAAATTAAATGACTCGAATCAAGAAATTTTGCACCACGAATATGATTTCCATAAGGAACAAGATTCAATTTTTCGTCTTTCGGTAAAATGTCATTTAATCTATTTCCGAATTCGGTTCGCAAAGTTGACAATTGCATTTCGTGTCTCGGATTTTGTTTGATTAAAGATTCAATAGATGATTTTCCGTCGCCAGTAACGATTAAAAATTCTTTTTCGACAATTCCAGTTATTTTTCCGAGTTTTTCGTTTGGAAATCGCACATAAAAAACACCAATTTCTTTATCAAAAGGAATAAAATCTTGAATCAGAAAATCGAAATCAGATTTATCAGAATAGTTTTTTAAATCTTCAAGATTATGAATTTTTTTTACCGCCGACCCACGCAATCCAATATCTGGTTTGGCAATAAATGGGAATTTTATTTCGGAATTTTTTAAAGTTTGTAAAACCTCTTCAAAAGATGTTTTCGAAGGAATCAATGCTGTTTTTGGATAATATTTTTGAGGAATCAAATCATAAATTTCTTTTTTAGATTCCATATAAAAGCCACCGTTTTTGATTGTCGGATTGCAAGAATTGAAAAAGAAAATAGATTTTGATTTTATAGCATACCAAGTCCAAAGAAAATAAATTGGAATATAAACAATGTGCATTGGCCAATATTCCCAATGAAAAAGTTTATGAAAAAATAGTTTGAAATTGAAGGTTTGAGTATTCAAATTAGTATTCGTTTACTTGAGTTGAATAATTTTTGTTTTTAATCAAATCAAAATAGCGCATTTCAGAAGTTTGATTTTCTAAAATGATTTGCGTTATACTCAAGGTTTTTAATTGATTATTTCTATTAATTACCAACCCGTTTTCTTGATTTTCATTTTGAGTGTTTTTATGAAAATCTAACATTTCATCTTCCGAAATTGATGATTTATGCTTTAAAAAGTCATAAAACCAATTGGCTCTTTTTTCTCGAATAATTTTCGAATACAATGTTGATGATGACCAAATATGATGTTTTGAAATATCTAAATCTAAATAAGTTTTTTCGATTTCGTTCCAACGCAATTGATATAGTTTATTTTCTTGGAATAAAACTAACGTGAAAGGTTCAATATTTTCTAAATTAATTTCGTTCCAATAATCGATTGTTGAATCGCTGCTTATTAAATCAAGCACAATTAAACCGCGACTTTTTCTGTAATTTTGTTTTTGAATGTGTTTTTCTTCTGCACCATTTAATAATACTAAAACTGTATTTTTTTCATTGGTTGCGAACCAAGTTCCACCTGATTTTGGATCTTTTGGGAAAATTAAGTTTTTATTATTTACAATGTATTTTTGAGGTTCAATTGCCAGTCTAACAACTTGTTCATCACGATTGGAAGTAATAATTGTTTTTCCGTTGGAATGAACGAAACTTACTGTGCACATTGTTTTCTATATTCGATTGTGGAACGAGCAACCCCAAAATTTGCATCAACGTTAATGTTTTCAGACATTAAAATGGCTACTTTTATGAGTGCTTGATGATGAATACAATGTTCCAAATTGTACAACAATTCTCGATTATAATTGCTTTCTATTATAATTTCTTCACCATCAATAACTTGATGTAAATTGATTTTTTTATTTACTTTTTCTAAATTATTTTTTATTTTTTCTATTTCAGAAATAGCAAAATTTGTGTCATTTTGAATCAATTTATTTCGTTCACGCAAGTCATAATTCACAATTCCAGAATCATATTGATTTTCAAGGCATTGAAACATTTCTAAAATATGACGCGTATGTTCACCAATTGTTGCGCAACTTAACTCAGCACAGGAATTTGAATATTCCGCATCAGATATTTGATTGAGCAAGTCAACTAATTCATCTAAAGAATTGTGTATAGAATTGATGAGCATAAATGAGTTGATTTGATTAATGTTAAATTTAAAGAATTGTTTAACTTATACGTCAACAAATTTAAAGAAACCTTACATGTTTTTATTAAAATTTAACTTTTTATGTTAAAAAAAATAAATCCTTTTAAAAATTAATTTTAAAAGGATTTACAAGTTTATAATCAATACTATTTTATGCTATCAAAGTTCTAGAAATTACTATTTTTTGAATTTCAGATGTTCCTTCATATATTTGAGTAATTTTCGCATCCCGCATCATTCGTTCTACATGATATTCAGATACATATCCATTTCCTCCATGAATTTGAACCGCTTCAATAGTGGTATCCATTGCAACCTGAGAAGCAAAAAGTTTTGCCATGGCGCCAGATTGTGAAATATCTTTACCTTCATCACGCTCAACTGCGGCTTTGAGAACCAGCATTTTTGCAGCCATGATATTAGTTGCCATATCTGCTAGTTTAAATGCAATTGCTTGATGCTTGAAAATTTCTTTACCAAATGCTTTTCGTTCTTGAGAATATTTTAACGCCAAGTCATAAGCACCAGTTGCAATTCCCAATGCTTGTGATGCAATGCCAATTCTACCGCCATTCAAAACATTCATTGCAAATGCAAAACCGAAACCATCTTCTCCAATTCTATTTTCTTTTGGAACTTTAACGTCAGTAAACATCAAAGAATGGGTATCAGAACCTCGAATTCCCATCTTTTTTTCTTTTAAACCAATATCAAAACCTGCCCATCCTTTTTCTACTAAAAAAGCGTTGATTCCTTTGTGTCCTTTTTCTATATCGGTGTGTGCAATAACTATGTATGTAGACGCTGATGAACCATTTGTTATCCAGTTTTTAGTTCCGTTTAATAAATAATGATCGCCTTTGTCAATTGCAGTTGTTTTTTGAGAAGTTGCGTCAGAACCTGCTTCGGGTTCAGAAAGACAAAAAGCACCAATTTTTTCTCCTTTTGCAAGAGGAACTAAATATTTCATTTTTTGTTCTTCGTTGCCATATTTTTCGATTCCAGCACATACCAATGAATTATTAACCGACATAATTACTGCGGAAGAAGCATCAATTTTAGATAATTCTGTCAATGCTAATACATATGAAACACTATCAAGACCAGATCCACCGTACTTTGGATCGACCATCATTCCCATAAATCCTAGATCTGCCATCATTTTGACTTGTTCTGTCGGAAATTTAGAATGTTCGTCTCTTTCTATTACGCCAGGTAACAATTCAGCAACTGCAAAATCACGAGCGGCTTGTTGAATCATCAATTGTTCTTCGCTTAAATTAAAATCCATAATGTAGGTAAGTTTATTTGTTCAAAATTGATTACAAAAGTACTTATTAAAAATGAAAATTTCAAACGATTTCGTAAATTTAGATTTTGTTTAAAGTTTGAATTCTTTAAATAATTAAAATAAAAAAACTCCAACATTTCTGTTGAAGTTTTGTGGTCGATTGTATGTCCCGATTTTCATCGGGAAGGGGTTCGAACCTTCGACCAACTCCCGATAAAAAATCGGGATGCTCAAAACCAACTGAACTTTTATTTTTTTGATATTAATTTTTGAATCATAATTTTGCTTTTCCAAGATTTTATTTTCTCCTTCAAGAGCTTCTGC
>JANPDC010000173.1:0-7378 GCA_031431275.1 Bacteroidota bacterium | reverse complement strand
AATTAATTGTCCAGTTTGTGAAGGTTCACGACTCAAAAAAGAATCTTTATATTTCAAGATAAACGAACAAAATATTGCTGATTTATCCAATATGGATATTTCTGATTTAACAGCTTGGTTTCACGATTTAGAAAATTATTTATCTGATAAACAGAAAAAAATTGCAACCGAAGTCATCAAAGAAATCAAAGACCGATTAAACTTTTTGATGAATGTTGGTTTAGAATATTTGGCAATTTCCCGAAGTTCAAAATCACTTTCAGGTGGCGAAGCACAAAGAATTCGACTTGCTACACAAATCGGATCACAATTGGTTGGAGTTTTGTATATTTTAGATGAACCCAGCATTGGTTTGCACCAACGTGATAATGAAAAACTAATTCATTCGTTAGAACAATTACGAGATATCGGAAATTCTGTAATCGTAGTCGAACACGACAAAGACATGATTGAACGTGCTGATTATGTTATTGATATTGGTCCAAAAGCAGGAAAATATGGTGGCGAAATCATTAGTAAAGGAACTCCAGCAGAAATTTTGAAACACGACACGATTACCGCTCAATACATGAATGGTAAAATGAAATTTGATATTCCGAAAAAACGCCGTGAAGGCAACGGAAAATTTCTAAAACTTTCGGGCGCAACAGGTAATAATCTCAAAAATGTTTCGATTGAGTTGCCCTTAGGACAAATGATTTGCGTAACTGGAGTTTCGGGTTCGGGAAAATCAACTTTAATCAATGAAACCCTCTACCCTATTCTAAACGAATTTTATTTTAATGGTGTCAAAAAACCAAAACCATACAAAAAAATTGAAGGTTTAGAACACATCGACAAAGTTATTGATATTGACCAAAGTCCAATTGGGCGTACGCCACGTTCTAATCCAGCGACTTACACCGAAGTTTTTACTGAAATTCGCAACCTATTTACAATGACTTCCGAAAGTATGATTCGGGGCTACAAAGCCGGACGATTTAGTTTTAATGTCAAAGGTGGTCGTTGCGAAACCTGCGAGGGTTCTGGCGTACGAACCATTGAAATGAGTTTTTTGCCCGATGTTTATGTGGAATGTGAAACTTGCCAAGGCAAGCGTTTTAATAGAGAAACTCTAGAAATTCGTTTTAAAGGAAAATCAATTTCTGATGTTTTGAACATGACCATTGACGAAGCCGTTCCGTTTTTTGAAGCCATTCCGAAAATTCATCGAAAAGTAAAAACTTTGCAAGATGTTGGTTTGGGTTATATCACTCTTGGTCAACAAAGTACAACCCTTTCTGGTGGCGAAGCACAGCGTATAAAATTGGCTGGCGAATTGTCTAAAAAAGATACTGGAAACACATTTTATATCCTGGACGAACCCACAACAGGATTGCATTTTGAAGATATTCGGGTTTTAATGGAAGTCATTAACAAATTGGTCAATAAAGGAAACACGATTTTGATTATCGAACATAATATGGATGTCATAAAACTCGCTGATTACATTATAGATATTGGTCCCGAAGGTGGAAAAGGCGGCGGAAACGTAGTCGCCAAAGGAACTCCAGAAGAAGTTGCAAAAAATAAAAAAAGTTATACTGCGCAGTTTTTGAAAAAAGAATTAGTTTAGCAAATTCGAAAATAATTAAAATGGAATACAGAAAAGGAGCAATCGGGGCTATGACGGACGAGTATGAAAAAGCACTCAAAGAACTTAAAGTTGTTCTCGAAACAGTTTCTGAAGTTACTTTTTTTACTCCAATTGAGTCCAATGATGAAGATTGTAAATCCATAAGAAATATTATATTTCACGTCGTAAAAGCGGGTTATGCCTATTGCAATTACATCCGAAAAAGTTTTGAAAATGAATTTATTTCTCCAGTAATAAAAATCAATTCGATTGAAGAAGGAATTAGAGAATTAGATTCAATGTTCAAGTATAATGTAGCCACTTTTGAAGACAAATGGCATTTAACAGATAAAGAAATTAGCAAAAATATAATAAAAACAACATGGGCAACGTATGAATTAGAAGGAATTATTGAACATTCAATCGTTCACATTTTGAGACATAGATTACAAATACAAAAAATAGTAAATAAAATAAAGTAGAAATGAAATTAGAAGATTTTGACAATGACGAAGACAAAGTAATTCAAGACAGTCTGAAACAAAAAACATGGAACGAAATTCGTTCGAACGATTCTTGGGCAATTTTCAAGATAATGTCAGAGTTCGTGAATGGTTACGAAAGCATGGCGAGAATTGGACCTTGTGTATCGATTTTTGGGTCGGCGAGAACCAAACCTGATGATAAATATTACATTCTTGCAGAAAGTGTAGCCTACAAAATTAGCCAGGCGGGTTATGGCGTGATTACTGGCGGTGGTCCAGGAATTATGGAAGCTGGTAACAAAGGTGCGCACCGAAGTGGCGGAACATCAGTGGGTTTGAATATTGTTTTGCCATTTGAGCAACATTACAACCCGTATATTGACAAAGATAAAAACTTAAATTTCGACTACTTTTTTGTTCGAAAAGTAATCTTTGTAAAATACTCGCAAGGATTTGTAGTTATGCCAGGCGGTTTCGGAACTCTAGACGAATTATTTGAAGCCATAACGTTAATTCAAACCAAGAAAATTGGAAAATTCCCAATCATTTTAGTGGGTTCCAGTTTTTGGTCTGGTTTGATGGATTGGGTGCAACAAGTGATGATTGAGCGTGAAAAAACAGTTTCGCCAGATGATATGAAACTCATTCAAATTGTAGATACAGAAGAAGAAGTTGTAAATGCTTTGGATAAATTCTACAAAAAATATGATTTGAGTCCGAATTTTTAATTTTTCTGCCATGAGTTTAATAACTTTAAAGTTTTTTAAATTCATGGCAAAATTTATTCGATCATAAGTTTTCTATTGAATGTTTTATTATCAGAAATTATTTTAACACCATAAATCCCTTTTGAGAGTTGCAATGGAATTGACTGATTTTCGTCAATTAGTATGTTTACAACTTTTTCTCCCAAAATATTATAAATTTCAATTGTCGAATTATTATTTATTCCAATTACATTCAAAATATTTTTTGCAGGATTTGGGTAAATTCCAATTTTTGATTCCGAAAAATCTTGTGTTGCCAAAGTTGAAGTCCAAGGTTGACCAAAATTTGCTCCAAAAATGTAATTTGCTAGATTAGGCATATCAATAAACGGATTTCGGTTTTGTTGCCAGGTGTAAATGTAGTTGTTTCGGTTCATTTCAAAATCATCTGAAGGATCTAAAGTATTCCAAGCCAATAAAGTCGCTAAATTTCCAATATTCCCTACAGGAGATTCAGGCGGATAACCATTTACAACATTCAAGCCATTGTACCTAACTGCCATGTAAAACAAAGATCTTGCAACATCTCCACGCCAACTCCCCAGTGTTCCCGATGGACCATTGTAATCTGAAGTTCCATAATTTCTATTACTTCGTAAACTGTTTTCTGGACCATCTTCTGCTCGTAAATGATGTGCATCTGTTCCGCCAGCTTCAATATCATTAGCATCCGTTGTTGTCCAAATATCTATACCATCTGGAAAAACATTTGAGTCTAAATTGAAACCGCCTCTAGACTGACAATAAATGTGTTCACGATTCCAAAATCCAATATTGCTATTACCAACTTGTTGGTCAATTTTTGATCTGGGTTGTTCTACATACATTAACCAAACTTGATTTGAATTCGCAGGATTTTGATCTGCTGTTCTCAAAATAGTATAAATATCGGCATAATTGTGTTCTCTAACTACTGCTGGATTTGCAATAATATCTTGCAATGCTTGTTTTAAAGCATTTCCAGAAAGTCCATTTAAGGAATCGTAATAGCCTGTAGGTTTCAAATTCGCAACTTGACCATATGTTGGGTTTGTTGGAGTACCAAATGGTGAAATGAGAAAATTAATATCATTTACACGAACAATTTTGTTATTATTGTTTAACGAATAATCAATTGGTAAACCAAATACAACAACTTTCAATTCCTCATCACCTTCATTTAAACCATCATTTAAAATTAATAATGTTGCAGTTATTGATGAAGAACCAACAGGAATTGTTGCTGATAAATTTCCAGAAAAATCATTTGAATTAAAATTTCCGTTACTCAGTGCAAAATTAATTGTCAAAGGCGAACCACTAACAACTTGTGTGGTTGAAAAAGTTAGAGTTAAATTTTGACCTTCGGTTAATGTTGTTACATTAGTTGTAAATGAAACATAATTAAAAACAATTCCTGATCCATCGTTGTTTACTCCAGGAGTTGGAGTTTTAACTTCGAATGTACCATCGTTTTTTCGTTGAATAGATTGATTGGCAGGATTTGAATTTATATTTTCATTAATGCTCTGGGTCAAACTAAAAATGGTCATTAAAGCAGAAGCAGTCAATACATTGCCGTTAGAATATGCAATGGCATCAACTAAATTGGTATTTACCGCAACCGAATTTATGGGATAATCCGAAGCATTTCCTAAAAACAAAGCCACAACATCTGGACCATTTTGAATAGTAACATTTGGAATAATAATCTTTGGAGTTGGCGATACAAATGCATTTCCAAAATGAATATTTCCGTTAGCATCAGTCGAAAAACCATCTAAATCAAGAGCAAAATAACTCAAATTGCCTGTTCCAGTTGTTCCTCCGTTATAAAAAACTAATACATAACCATCCAAAGCAAAATTAGGAGTAGTAGATTTCAATTCAATAAATTCCAATACATCGGTACTTGGAGTATCTGGATCTATCTCATTTATAAAAACTTGACTAAACCCAAATGTAAATAAAAACAAAAAAACGATGATAAAATTTTTCTTCATTTTGATAAATAAATTTTATACAAAATTAGTTTAATATTTTTTATAAAATAAACTTTAAAAATCATTTTTACGTAAGTATAAAATCGATAAATTGCGAAACTATAATGAATATAAATCTTTTTATTACTTTGAGAACCTTTCGACTTATTCTATTTTATTTTTTAATCCTTTTTATATCAACAAAAATTGTTGCACAAAACAATTCAAAATTGAATGTTATTGCTGATTTAACAACCAAAACTCTAACTGTTACCCAAGAAATAACATTTTTGAATCAATCATCAGAAACTATAAATTCAATAATTTTAAATGATTGGAATAATTCCTATTCTAGTAATAAATCGCTTTTAGCAGAACGTTTTTCTGATGAATTTGTTCGTAGTTTTTTACTTTCAAATGAATTTGAAAGAGGAAAAACAACTATAATTTCTGTGAATAATGAAAATAATTCAATATTAGAATATGCTCGTCCTGAAAAAAACATCGATTTAGTGGAAGTTTTTTCGAAAAATCCAATACTTCCAAATCAAAAAATAACTTTCACTATAAAATACACCCTGAAAATACCTAGTAATAAATTTACTGGTTATGGTTATGATGACAAAAATGGCATGAACCTAAAAGATTCATTTTTGACTTTAGCTCGATTTGAAAATGGAAAATTTGTGAGTAATAGTAATGCCGATATTGATGATGTTGCTAATGAAATTTCTGATTATGAAATCGAAATTTCTGTGCCAGAAAACTCATTAGTAATTTCGGATTTGGATCAAACAAAAGTCTCAGGAAAATCAAATAACTACATACTAAAAGGGCAAAATAGAAATAATTTTAGTTTGTATTTGCAACAAAAATCTGCTTTTTTGACTTACAAAAATGACCAACTTGAGATTGTTTCTGACTTAAAGGAAAAGAAAATCAATGAAATTCAAAAATCTTTGATTATCAATAAAGTAATTGGATTTGTAAATCAAAATATTGGAACTTATAAAAACCAAAAAATGGTTGTTTCGCAAGATGATTATGAAAGAAATCCTTTTTATGGTTTAAATCAATTACCTTCTTTCATGAATCCGTTTCCAAATGATTTTATTTATGAATTAAAATTTTTGAAAACCTATTTGAATAATTATCTCAAAAACACATTGCAAATAAATCCTCGAAAAGAAAATTGGATTTACGATGGAATTCAGGTTTTTGCCATGATGAAATACATGGATGAAAATTATCCCGATGCAAAAATGATGGGAAAAGTTGCCAAATTAAAAATCTTGAAAAGTTACAGTTTAATTAATCTTGATTTCAACGAACAATACAGTTATTTTTATATGTTGATGGCGAGAATTAACATTGACCAAGCCATAGGCGACTCAAAAGAAACATTTTTAAAATTCAATGAAAGAATTGCAGGAAAATACAGATCTGGATTGAGTTTAAAATATTTAGACTCATATTTATCTGATAACAAAGTTCAAAAAAGCATTCAAGAATTCGTGATTCTAAACTCAAATAAACAAACTACCGAAACTGATTTTACATCGATTCTAAAATCAAAAACAACAAAAAACATCAATTGGTTTCAAGAAACAATAGTTGATTCAAGAAAAATTATTGATTTCAAAATAACCGATTATTCTAAAACAAAAGACGAAGTTACTTTCACTATTCGAAATAAAACAAAAACCAATGTTCCAATTTCAATTTATGGTTTAAAAGACAATCAAATTGTGTTCAAAAAATGGCTAGACAATATCAAAACCGATAGCACATTTACATTTGAAAGAAAAAATGCTGACAAATTAGTTTTGAATTATGAAAACGAAGTTCCAGAATTCAATCGTAGGAATAATTTCAAAAAAATAGAAGGCTTTTTTCCGAATAACAAACCATTGAAATTGGCTTTTCTCAAAGATTTAGAAAATCCAAATTACAATCAACTGCTTTTTGCGCCGACAATTAATTTTAATTTATATGATGGCATTCGACTTGGAATGCGTTTTTTCAATAGTACAATTCTTGCAAGACCCTTTGTTTTTGACATTGAGCCATCAATAGCAACAAAAAACAAAGTTTTTACTGGAAATGCGTCTTTCACTTTGAACCAATTTATTCGTGATGGAGCTTTATATAATATTCGATATGGATTATATGGTTCCTCATCTCAATATGCACCAGATGCTACGTTTTATAAATTCAATCCAGTAGTATCATTCAATTGGCGAGACAAAGATTATCGTGGCAATGCAAGACAAACGCTTTCGTTTAGAGAAATCATTATCAATCGCGAAAAAACAAAATTTCTAATAACAGATACGGAAGATTATGCCGTTTTTGATGCACGTTATGGCAGTGGTTATACTGAATTGACGAAACAGTTTAGTTATGGATCAAACATTCAAATTTCTGATAAATTCGGAAAATTATCGGGAACAGTGAATTACAGAAAAACTTTTAATGACAACCGACAATTAAACTTGAGATTATTTGGAGGCCTATTTTTATATCGAAATACTACTTCAGAATTTTTTA
>JANPDC010000172.1:0-38102 GCA_031431275.1 Bacteroidota bacterium | reverse complement strand
ATTATTAAAAGTAGTTTCATTGTATTTTATCTAAAAATTCTATACAAATCTCGAGTTAAATTTTTTAATAATATTTGTCAAATGACAAAAAATGAACTATAAAATATTTTTTCTAATTCGGCTTAATGAAGATTGTGTTACTCCAAGATATGAAGCCAATGATGAAAGTGGAATACGACTAATAAGTCTAGGGAATTTACCAATGAAGTTACTATAACGAGTCTTTGCATCTTCCGCTAACATAGGACTAATACGGTTTATCTTTTCTATTAATGACTTTGCAATAATTTGGCTAATTATGTGATCCCAACCAATAATTTGGTTCGAAAAATCTTTTAAATCTTCCGCAGTAAATACGTAAAGTTTACAATTTGATACTGCTTGAACATATTCTGATGATGGAATTTGATTTGTAAAACTATTAAGGTCAACGGCGAAATTTAACTCATCTATAAAATATTTAGTAATTTCTTCGCCTTTATTATTAAAGTAACAAACTCTTAAAATACCACTGTCAACAAATGCAACTTGTTGAGCAATTTTACCTGCTTCTGAAAAATATTCTTCTTTTTTAAGTTTTAATATTTGCGATTTATTCTTTATTAAGTCTATTTGTTGTTGGTTAAGTTGTCCAAATTGAAGTAAATAATTTATTACATTTTCCATTGTTCAAATTTAGTGAATTCCAATCTGTAAAATTAAATATGTTTGAAAAAACTAATTTTTGAATGATTTAATAAAATTGTGTACCGTCTTTTGGGAGGTTTCGCACAACAAGTTTTAAATATCAAGCCCTAAATCTTCTTTACATATTGAGTAATGATTACAATCAATTGTCCATCGACTTTTCCTTCAATATATTCAGAATTTTCATGATCTAAACGAATATTTCTTACTGAAGTTCCTTGTTTTGCTACCATACTTGAACCTTTAACTTTCAGGTCTTTAATTAAAACAACTGAATCGCCATGTTTTAAAACTACACCATTTGAATCTCTGTGAATAATTTTATTTTCATCTTCTTCGCCTTCACCAGTTGCTTTAGCATACTCCAGAGTTTCATCGTCAAAATACATCATTTCTAACAACTCTTTAGGCCAACCATGATTTCTCAATCGACTTAACATACGCCATGAAACTACTTGAACTGCGCTATTTTCATTCCACATTGAGTCATTCAAACAACGCCAATGATTCAAGTCTTCTGTTCCAGGATTTTTAATTTGATTGATACAATTTGAACAAGCCAAAATACTTTCGTCAAGAGTTGCTTTTTTTGTTGGTAAAACCACAAACTCTTTAAGATTTTCGATTGATGCGCAAAGTTCACATTTTGAATCTGCTCTTTTATTTAATTCTCTTAAAAAACTCATAGATTTTTTTTGCGAAAGTATGTAAATTATACTAAAAAAGTCTCAAATGAGACTTTTTTTAAATTCTAAATAATTATAGTGGCTAATTTTTTGAAGGTTTCTTCATTTCTTTTTCAATCATGTCATAAAACTCATCAATCTTTGGAAGAATTACAATTCTCGTTCTTCGGTTTGCTGAACGATTATCAGTTGTTGAATTATCATTTAAAGGAATAAACTCTCCCCGACCAGAGGCTATCAACTGAGCTGGATTCACTTTCAATTCTTTTGTCAAAACTCTAACAATTGCTGTAGAACGTTTCACGCTCAGATCCCAATTGTCAATTAAAATTGCGTTGCCTGTAAAGGGAACATTATCCGTATGACCTTCAACCATACATTCAAAAGTTGGCTTATCATTGATTATTTTTGCAACTTTTGCTAACACTTCTTTTGCTCTGTCAGAAACAATATAACTTCCACTTTTAAACATTAATTTGTCAGCAATAGAAATAAAAACTACACCTTTTTCAACATTCACTTCAATATCTGGATCAGAAATACCAACTGAACTTTTTATACTTGTTACTAATGCTAGAGTTACGCTATCCTTTTTTGTTAAAGCATCTTGCATTCTGGTAATTTTCAAATCTTTTTCCTTGATAGTTTCAAGTGCTTTCTCTATATTTTGGGCACCTTTTGTTGACAAAGTTGTCATGTTTCCCATGTTACTTATCAAATCTGTATTATTTTTTTTAAGATTTTCGTTTTGATCTTTCAAACTCGAAAGGCTTGCTGCTAATCCAGATTTTTCTTCATTACATAAATTCAATTTTACGGTTGCTGAATTTAATAAATCTTGAATTTCTTTATTTTTGGATTCTAAATCTGTAAATTTTTTCTTGGAAACACAAGAAGTGACCAAGGTTAAAACTGACAAACATAAAAATATCTTTTTCATAATTATTTTTTTGTTACAAATTTAGTCTTTTTGAACTTTACGAAATACTATTATATTCTAAACTATTGTTAAAATAAATCTTTGTAAACTTTTTCTTTTTTGATATAATATCTGTAAACAATGCTTCTTATTGTGTGATATTTACTAGATTGAAAACAATCACGTTTCTTATAATTTTTATAAAATAATTTATAAAATGAAAAATGGGCTTTTAAAATGGCTACAAAATGTGAAAATTTTCCTTCTAACAAAAATTTCATTCCAGCAATTCCATCTAAAATCATCCGAATCAAAAGTACTGAAATTAAACTCGATTTAGGGAGATTTTTTGTCAACATCAACAACGAGTTTCTGAAATTCAAATAAGTCTTTTGAGGATTTGACTGTTGCAAAGTTGCTCCACCGACATGATACACTAAAGATTCAGAATTGTACTCAATTTTATATCCTTTATTGAAAATACGCCAACACAAATCGATCTCTTCTTGATGTGCAAAAAAATCTTTGTCAAAACCATTCATTTCCTCAAAAACAGATTTTCTAATGAAAAAACAAGCACCAGAAGCCCAAAAAATTTCGCTACTTTGATTGTATTGTAAATTGTCTTTCTCTACAGAATCAAAAATACGACCCGCACAAAACGGATATCCGTATTTATCAATAAAACCTCCTGCTGCACCAGCATATTCAAAATATTCTTTATTTTTGAAATCTTTAATTTTAGGTTGAATAACGGCTACTTTAGAAGATTTTTCGAAAGTGGTAACAATAGGTTGCAACCAATTTTCTGTAACTTCAATATCAGAGTTTACCAAAGCAAAAATATCTGCATCAACGTTTTTTAAAGCCTCGTTATAGCCTTGTGCATAACCAAAGTTTTGAGCGTTTTGAATAATTTTTACTTCAAGAAAGTATTTTTTGAGATATAAAATGGAATCGTCTGTTGAGGCATTATCTGCAACATAAATTTCAGCTTCTTGAGAAAATTTCACAATCGATGGCAAAAATTGTTCTAGCAATTTTTGTCCATTCCAATTCAATACAACGACAGCAATTTTCAATTAAATCGAAGGTTTTAGGTATTTAACTTGTTCTTTTTCAATTAACTTATAAAGTTTCTCATTCCCGTTTTCATCAAAAAGGTTTTCGTTTTGTAAAAATAATTTTATAATTTTCGAACTAACCGAATTTGGACTAGATTTTAAAAAACGTTCATATTCTGATTTGTTACTAGGAATGAGCAATTTAGATTCATAATCAAAAGAAGGCGTGTTGTCCATTCCAAACAAATAATCCATTAAATAAGTTCTATAAGTTTCTCTAGATTGTTTGAACAATTTAGATTTTGGATATTTTACTAAAAAAAATTCCCAATTTAGGACTCGTTTTGAAAGATCTTCGAAAGAAATTCCTAAACCAGCATCGGCCGAATATAAAACAGAATTATCTTTTGCTTCGAGTTCTAAAAACACATTATAATCTGGCGTGACTTTATTTTTGAAAAGATTTAAAAAATAATTTGGTTTTAAATTTATTTCATTGTAACCTTCTCCAATTCCTTTAATTTCTATACCAGTCTTTTCAAAAAGACTAAATTTTTCTTTATATTTTTCTGGAATAACTATTTTGTTAGTCACTTCACTATAAAATCCATTATATTCTTCATCAAGAAGTTTTCCTTCTTCTCGACCCAATCTTGCTACTATCGTATCGGTTTCTATTCTAAAATCTTCGTATAACTTATTTACATTTTCTGAAGTTTCAAGTTTCATTTTTCCTAGAACTTTCGCCTCGCTTTGTTTGAGATTATAACATAATTCCTCGGTTTTAGACTTAAATTCTTGAACAATTGGAGTTTTTACTTCGATTTTAGAAATAGAATCTATTTTATTTAACGGCACATCAGAATCATTTTTCTTACATGAAATTATTCCGAAAAAAGAAATGATTACAACTACACTTTTTTTCATATTTTAAATTTTAATTAAATATTTTGGAAGGTTTTCAATAAAGATATACTTCTCATTTTTAAGATCCATAGTACAAAAGTAATGATTTAGACCATTAGTAACCATCAAAATTGAAGCTTTTAAACTACTATTGTATCTTGAAATCTGATCAAATGTTGCTTGTGAAATTTTTACATCAGTTGATTTGCACTCTACTAATATATGTATAGTTCCATCATTATTATAAACGACTATGTCATATCGTTTTGTTAAACCATTAATTTTCAATAATTTTTCAACATTTATTAGTGATTTAGGATAATTATATTCTTCAATCAAGAAACGTATAACATGTTGTCGAACCCATTCTTCAGGAGTGAGAATTATAAATTTTTTCCTAATTTCATCAAAAATAGCAATTTTATTTTCACTATTTTTGAAACGAAAAGTATATTTCGGAAAATTGAGTGGTATCATTTCACAAAAATAGTTTAAAGATTTCATTTTTCAAATCTAAACTCTAATATCTGAATTCTTAAAATGGACGAAATTATAAAAATTGTCAATGATATAAAGGCAGGAAATATCAAACCAATTTATTTTTTAATGGGCGAAGAACCCTATTATATTGATAAATTATCAGATTACATCGAAGAAAATATTTTATCGGAAGACGAAAAAGGATTCAACCAAACCGTTTTATATGGTCGAGATGTAACTATTGAAGATATTATTTCAAGCGCAAAACGATATCCGATGATGGCAGAACGACAAGTCATTATTGTAAAAGAAGCTCAAGACTTGATAAAAACAATAGACAAACTCGAAAGTTATGCAGAAAATCCTATGCTTACAACCGTTCTAGTTTTCAATTACAAATACAAAACATTAGATAAAAGAAAGAAAATTACAAAAATTCTGGCAAAGAACGGTTTGGTTTTTGAATCAAAAAAACTTTATGAAAACCAAGTAGGGCAATGGATCACAAGAGTTCTCCAAGGAAAAGGTTATGGAATTGACCCCAAAGCAAGTGCCATGTTGGTCGAATTTTTGGGAACAGATTTAAGCAAAATTAATAATGAACTCGAAAAACTTCAAATAATTTTACCAAAAGGTAGCACTATTTCACCAAAACATATCGAAGATAATATTGGCTTTAGTAAAGATTATAATGTTTTTGAATTACGAAATGCCCTTGGCGCAAAAAACCAATTGAAAGCCTACAAAATCGTACATTATTTTGCCGAAAATCCAAAGGAAAATCCGATGGTGGTAACTACAAGTTTGGTTTTCAGTTTTTTTATACAATTGTTAAAATATCATGGACTCAAAGATCGAAATCCAAACAATGTGGCGTCAGTTTTAGGAGTGAGCCCATTTTTCTTGAAAGATTATGATCTGGCATTAAAAAATTACCCAATGAAAAAAGTAAGTCAAATTGTAGCCACACTTCGCGATATTGATGTAAAAAGTAAAGGAGTTGGTGCAAATGCATTACCAAACCATGATTTGTTAAAAGAAATGTTGATTGGTATTTTTAGTTGATTCCTAAGCAATAATTTACGATATTTGCAATCCTAAAAATAAAAAAATATGGCAACTAATAAAAATACAGTTCTTGGCTGGGCAACTTTACTAATGATTATTATGGGAGTTATTTTAATTGGACTTGGTGCATATCGCTATGCGGATGTTGCTGGTTGGGGATTTGTAACCGTTGGAATTGGTTTTTTTGCCATTGCTTGGGTTTTCAACTCTCTAAAAGGACGACTATAGAACTAAACTCAAAAACAAATAACCTTTCTAAACTAAAAAAATGTCAGACGATAAAAAAGTAATTTTCTCAATGCAAAAATTGAGTAAAACCTATCCTGGAGCCGATAAACCAGTATTAAAAAATATCTATTTAAGTTTCTTTTATGGAGCAAAAATTGGAATTCTAGGTCTCAATGGATCTGGTAAATCATCTTTATTAAAAATCATTGCTGGAGTTGACAAAAACTATCAAGGCGATGTGGTTTTTCAACCTGGATACACTGTTGGTTACTTGGAGCAAGAACCAATTCTTGATGATTCAAAAACAGTAATAGAAATTGTTCGAGAAGGTGTTGCAGAAACCATGAAAGTTCTTCAAGACTATAACGAAATCAATGATTTATTTGGTCTTCCTGAAAATTATGAAGATGCTGACAAAATGGATAAATTGATGAATCGTCAGGCTGAATTACAAGATAAAATCGATGCCCTTGGCGCTTGGGAAATAGATACAAAACTTGAAATCGCAATGGATGCACTTCGAACTCCAGAAGGTGACACACCAATAAAAAACCTATCGGGTGGAGAACGTCGACGCGTTGCATTGTGCCGATTATTATTGCAACAACCAGATGTCTTGTTATTAGATGAACCAACGAATCACCTTGACGCAGAATCTGTACTTTGGTTAGAACAACATTTAGCGCAATACTCAGGAACAGTTATTGCAGTAACACATGATAGATATTTCTTAGATAATGTTGCTGGCTGGATTCTTGAATTAGATCGTGGTGAAGGAATTCCATGGAAAGGAAATTATTCTTCTTGGTTAGACCAAAAATCAAGCAGAATGGCTTTAGAAGAAAAAGTGGCTTCTAAACGAAGAAAAAATTTAGAACGAGAATTAGACTGGGTTCGTCAAGGTGCAAAAGGACGTCAAACCAAGCAAAAAGCGCGTTTACAGAACTATGACAAATTATTAAATGAAGATCAAAAAGCACTTGATGAAAATTTAGAAATATACATTCCAAATGGTCCACGTTTGGGAACCAATGTTATTGAAGCCAAAGGAGTTTCAAAAGCTTTTGGAGATAAATTATTGTATGACAATTTGAATTTCACACTTCCACAAGCAGGAATTGTTGGGGTTATTGGACCAAATGGTGCTGGTAAATCAACCATTTTTCGAATGATAATGGGCGAACAAGAAACAGATGCTGGAGCATTCACCATTGGCGAAACAGTAAAAGTAGCCTACGTTGATCAAGCTCATTCTAACATAAAACCTGATAAAAGTATTTGGGAAAATTTTGCTGACGGACAAGAACTCATCATGATGGGAGGTCGTCAAGTAAACTCCAGAGCCTATTTATCTCGATTTAATTTTGGAGGTGGCGAACAAAACAAAAAAGTTTCCATGCTCTCTGGTGGTGAACGGAATCGTTTGCATTTGGCAATGACTTTGAAAGAAGAAGGAAATGTTTTATTGCTGGATGAACCAACGAATGATTTAGATGTAAACACGCTTCGAGCACTAGAAGAAGGATTAGAAAACTTTGCAGGTTGTGCGGTTGTGATATCTCACGATAGATGGTTTTTAGATCGAATCTGTACTCATATTTTGGCTTTTGAAGGTAACTCAGAGGTGTATTACTTTGAAGGTGGATTTTCTGAATACGAAGAAAACAAGAAAAAACGCCTTGGCGGTGATTTAACTCCAAAACGTTTAAAATACAGAAAATTAATACGATAAAAAAGTTAATTTTATCAAAGAAAAACCTGGCATATGTCAGGTTTTTTTGTTTAAAAAAATGTATATTTGAAAATCATTTCCCCAAAATTATGAAAATTTTTCGATTTTTTTTATTCTTTTATTTTTTCTTATTAATAGGAAACAATACTTTTTGTCAACAAAAAGTATTGTCAACAAAACAAATAGATAGTTTAGTCAAAAAAGGGAATCAATACTTTAAAAATGCTGATTTTGATAATTCTCTAAAAATTTTACAAGTTGCTTTACATAATGCAAAAATTGCAAAAAACGACTCATTAATAGCCTATGCTTGTAATCGAATTGCTAGAAATTTCTATGAATTAGATGAAAATGAAAAAGCAATTCAATTTTACGAAAGAGCCTTGTTCCATGCAAAAAACAATTTACGAATTCAAACCACTATTCTTATAAATCTAGGAAACATATATTCTTTTGATAAAAAAACAAACAATGAAAAGAGTATAAATTTTTACAAAAAAGCATTAGAAATTTCAGAAAAAACTAATGATTTTAATTCTATTCTAACTATCAATATGAATTTGGCATGGACCTATTTTGAACAAAAAAAATTTGATATGGGTTACCCCTTTTTGGAGTATGTAAACAAAAATTTTGATAAATTAGGAGATAGAAGCTATTCAATTTCTATAAATATGTTAAATGGAATTTATTTTTCTCATAAAAATGAAAATAAAAAGGCAAAACAATTTTTCCTAAAAGGAATTGATGCAAATAACAAAATTATTTTAAAAGAGGAAAAACAAACTCTTTATCTAGAATATTCAAAATTTTTATATAAAACTGGAGAATTTGAACAGGCCTACAAAAATTTGAAAATGTATAATTTAATTTCGGATTCACTTTTCAACAAAAAAAAGGTATTAAAAGCCATAAAAACAGGTATAAATCTTGAAAATGATGCTTACAAGTTTGATCTTGAGAAAATGGAAATTGAGAAAAAATCAAATTCAAGAAATTTAGTAACTTCCAAAATAATTAATATTCTAGCCCTAATCATAACATTTATTCTTATTTTACTTCTATTCTCAATATATAGAAATTCAAGATTAAATAAATTAAACAGCAAACGATTACTAAAGAAAAATTTTCAATTGAAAGTAGCAATTGATAAATCAAATGAATCATCAAAAACAAAAAGCCAATTTGTATCAACCGTTAGCCACGAACTCAGGACTCCTTTGTATGGAGTAATTGGTATTACAGATATAATTTACGATGAGCATAAAGAATTGATTGACAATAAACATCTTGATGCATTGCGATTTTCAGCTCGATATTTATTGTCGTTAGTAAACGATATACTTCAAATTAATAAAATTGAAGAAAGTAAAATTACTTTAGACAGAGAGCGTTTCAACTTGGTAAACGAAATTGAATCCATAAGAAACTCATTGCAGTTTATAGCAACAAAAAATAACATCATTTTCACGAGTCAAATAGATCCTGAAATTCCAAAAATAATTATTTCAGATCAAATGCGTTTGTCTCAAATATTGATGAATTTAATAACAAATGCCCTCAAATTTACAAAAAATGGAGAAGTAAAAATTAATCTTTCTCTTGAAAAAATGATAGATGAAATTGCCTTTGTTAAATTTGAAATTATTGATACAGGAATTGGTATTTCAAAAGTAAATCAAGAAAAAATATTTGATAAGTTTACTCAAATTGAACGAAAAGAGCAAGATTATCAAGGAACAGGTTTAGGATTATCGATAGTAAAACGTTTGTTATATCTATTCAAAACAGAAATTCATCTAGAAAGTGAAGAAGAAAAAGGTTCGAAATTTACTTTCACAATTGGATTTTTATCAGGAAATCATACAATTGAAGAAAAAAAATCTGAAATTCCAACTGTTGAATTGACAAAAGATTTGCGGATTTTAGTTGTTGAAGACAATAAAATAAACCAATTAGTTACCAAAAAAATCATGGAGCAAAACAACCATTTTTGCAAATTGGTTTCGAGCGGAATTGAGGCTATTGAGGTTCTAAAAATAGAAAATTTTGACGTGATTTTAATGGATATTAATATGCCTGTTTTGAATGGTTTTGAAACAACGGAAATTATCCGAAAAATGAAAATTGATATACCAATAATCGCTTTGACTGCCTATAACAGAAAACAAGTAATGCAACAAGCTAAAATTTCAAGAATTGATGCTGTGATTATAAAACCTTTCGAATCCTCTCTATTATTCAATGAGATACAAAATCAATTAGATATAAGAAAATCTATCTAATATCAAAACCATTTTTTCCATTTAAAATATATTGCCATCAAAACCGCTATCACAAACATGGCTCCAACAACTTCGTAATAACCATATCGATACTCAAGTTCTGGCATATTTTTAAAATTCATGCCATAAACTCCAACAATAAATGTCAAAGGCATAAAAATAACAGAAACAACGGTCAAAGTTTTCATTACTTCGTTCATTTTTTGACTTTGAGACGAAAAATAAAAATTAGATGTGCTATCGAGTGTAGAAAGATCATATTCGATTTGTTCTAATAATTCTAAACTTTTTTGATGCAATCGTTCAAAAAAACTATAATTTTCACTTTCTATAGAATTAAAAACATTGTCTTCTTTAGTCGATTTTATCGAAAATAATGAATCCCTGAGTGGAATCAAAGCTCTTTTGAGTAAACTAAAATTATCTCTGTGTTTTTCTATTCGATCTAAAATAGTTGAATTAGTATTTTTCTTAGATAAATTTATTGTTTCCTCAACTAAATTCTCTTCATTTTCAATTGTAATATAAAAATTTTCAATAACAGAATCCAATAATAAAAACAATAAATAATCAGCACTTTTTGTTCTAACAATTCCAGAATGTGTTCTAATTCGCTCTCGAATATGAGTGAAAAAATCGCTTTTCTTCTCTTGAAATGATACTAAAACATTTTTCTTTAAAAGAAAACTAATTTGCTCGATATTGATTAATTCAGAATTACCATTTGGTAGTAAAGACTTGATATTGAAGAATAAAACATCTTCATATTCTTCAATTTTAGTTCGCTTTGTTGTATTTAAAATATCACCTAAAATAAAATTATCAATCTTAAAAAAATTTCCAATTTCTTTTATGGGCTCAATTTCATTTAGACCATGAACATTAAGCCAATTCACACTTTCTAAATCAATATTTGATAAAATATGTTCACATTTGTGATCCATACATTCAGACAAATTTTTGTCATCGTAGATAAAAAGTTGCATCTCAGTTTTTATTTCACTGTGGTTCCCAGTATATTCTAGATTCCAAGGAGAAATTTTTCGACCTGCTTTGTATTTTATTTTTCTCAAAACACTTAATTTTTGAATGTAATGTTACAAAATTTTATTTATTTTTTATCAAAAAGATCGTTTTTATTAGATATTTTTGAGCAAACTATATTTTCATGAAAACGCTTTTTATAAACATAAAAGAACTTTTACAAACTCGCGATCCATCCATCTTGAAGGTTTCGGGCGCAGAAATGGCAATTTTACCTTCTATAAAAAATGCTTTTTTAATTATTGAAAATCATTTGATCTCAAATTTTGGAGAAATGCAAATATTTGATTTTACAGAATTTGATGAAGTCATTGACGTTTCAGGAAAAATGATTTTACCAACTTGGTGTGACAGCCATACACATTTAGTATATGCTGGAAATCGCGAACAAGAATTTGTAGATCGAATCAATGGCATGAGCTATGAAGAAATTGCAAATCGTGGTGGCGGAATTCTAAATTCTTCAAAAAAACTTCAAGAAACCTCTGAAGAAGATTTATATAATCAATCTAAAATTCGTTTAGAAGAAATTATGAAACTAGGAACTGGAGCTGTTGAAATCAAATCGGGCTATGGGCTTTCAAT
Source organism: Bacteroidota bacterium (assembly GCA_031431275.1). Lineage (GTDB taxonomy): Bacteria > Bacteroidota > Bacteroidia > Flavobacteriales > Flavobacteriaceae > Flavobacterium. The sequence continues at coordinate 26,418 of JANPDC010000172.1, read as the reverse complement.
CGAAGCTGAATTGAAAATTTTACGAGTCATAAAAAAATTAAAACAAAATTATCCAATAGAAATTAAGTCAACATTTTTGGGGGCGCATGCTTTTCCATCAAAATATAAAGAAAATCACGAAGCTTATATCAATTTGATAATTGATGAAATGATTCCAAAAATCGCCAAAGAAAATTTGGCTGATTTTATTGATGTTTTTTGTGAAACAGGATATTTTTCAGCATCTGAAACGGATCAAATTTTAAAAGCAGGAATTCAATTTGGAATGATTCCAAAAATTCACGTAAATCAATTCAACTCAATTGGTGGAATTGCAATTGCTGTTAAAAATAAATCTCTATCTGTAGATCATTTAGAAGTTATGAAAGAAGAAGATTTTGAGATTCTAAAAAATTCAGAAACCATGCCTGTTGCATTACCTTTGTGTTCTTTTTTTCTAGGAATTCCATACACTCCAGCCCGAAAATTAATTTCTGAAGGTCTAGCAATTGCTGTTGCATCAGATTTTAATCCAGGATCAACTCCATCTGGAAATATGAATTTTGTTGTTGCAACTTCATGCATCAAACTAAAAATTACACCAGAAGAAGCCATTAATGCTGCCACAATAAACGGTGCATTTGCAATGGGAATTTCCAAAACACACGGAAGCATTTGTATTGGAAAACGAGCCAATTTTATCATTACAAAACCCATAAACTCATTTTATGAACTGCCTTATTCTTTCGCAAGTAATTTAATTTCAATCGTTTACATTGAAGGGAAAATTATATAAAAAAAGCCCTTTAGATTTAAAACTAAAGGGCTTTTCAAAAAAAATAACTAACTAAATTATCTTAATGCAAAACTTGTCTTTGATGTTAGTTGATTTTTATCAAATACATTAACAAAATAAGTTCCTTTTTCAAATTCTTTTCCATTGTTATCTAAAAGTTCCGTAACATCAACAGTTTCATTATTGAATTCTACTTTTGTAACAAAACTGTACGTCAATGTTTGATCTCCAAATTCTTCGGTTTTCTTTTCACCAATAACATTGTTTTGACTATCAATTACTTGAACGTAAAACATTTTCTCTCCTGCTTGCGCAACTTGATTTGCTGCTATCGAAAAACTAATTTTAAGTTTGTTTGCTCTACTTGCTTTATCTGTTTCAATTTGTTTTCCAGATTTTTTTTCTTTTATAGATTGAGTTTTCAAGTTTGTCACCACCAATTTTGATGCTTTTGTAACTTTCTCTTCAAGGTTTTTGTTTTTGTTACTCAAAGTATCATTAAATTTTCTTTGGTTTTGAGCTACAACAACATTACTATCACGCTGAACTAATAGATTTTGATTCGTTTTTTTGAGCATGTCATTTTCAGCAAGTAATGTTTGCATTTTATTTTGCAACTCATTATACTTTGATCTAAAACTGTTCAAAGAAGCAGTACTACCATTAGATTTTTTTAAATCATTAATCAATGATTCCACCTTTTGTTTTTCAGCAAGTAAATCTTTGGAGATAGTCGTTTTGTCTTTTAATGCATTTTCATAAGTAATTTTCAAAGCGACTAAAGAATCCATAACAGTATTCTTTTCTGACTTGACTAAAGTAATTTTAGATTCAAATGTTTTTGTTTCCTCGTGAGTCTTAAAATTATAAGCCAAACTACCTACCAACAATAAGGACAAAACAGCAGTTGCTACTTTAAATCCCGAATTTTTTTGTTCAATTTCCATTTTTTAAGTTTTAAATTGGTTTTATAAATGTTTTTGGGGATTTGTACTAAAACGTTAATTAAATTAAAATATTGTGTTATTTTTTAAAAAAATATCAACTTGGAAAATAATTTCAAATCATTTACTTTTGAAAAAATTTAAAATTCAAAAATGGAAAATAAAATCATTGAAATTATAGCCTACACAATTCCATCATTAATTACGGGTGGCGTTGCTTATTATTTGTTTAATTCCTATTTCAAAGATCAACAAAATACACGTCGATGGTTATTACAAAAAGAAGCACAAAAAGAGGCGTTACCAATTCGTTTGCAAGCCTACGAGCGCATGACATTGTTCTTGGAACGAATTAATATCATTAAATTCGTAGTACGAGTAACTCCAATTTCTAATGATAAAAATGACTATGAAAATTATTTAATTGCACAAATCGAACAAGAATTTGAGCATAATTTGACGCAACAAATTTATATCTCCAATGAATGTTGGACAATGATTTTAACTGCTAAAAATGCTACCATCCAAATGATTAGAGTTGCAAATCGAAGTGAAAAAGTAAACAGCGCTGACAAACTTCGTGAAGTAATCCTAAATGAAATGATGGACAAACAATCGCCAAGTTTTGTTGCTTTAGAATATATCAAAAACGAAGTTGGAATGCTTTGGTAAAAAGTAATGTAACGTTTTAAAGTAAAAAAATGTCTACTTCACCTCACTCATTATCTCACTTTTGTTTTTAGCATATTCAAAACCTTCAATCCACCACGATTTCATTTTTTCTTTATTGAAAATCAAAGAATTGTTAGTTAATTTTATTGGAGTGTAATATAAATTTAATTTTACATTTTTATTCTTCGCAGCTAATTTGCCAATGGTAACATCATTTTTTTCTACTTGGTCAAACAAGGTCGAAAAAATAGAAACCATTAATGAAAATGGGTTTTTACCAACATTTATTGGCTCTAACTGCGTTTCGGTTTCCAAAATTATGACATCAACTTCTGTCGCTCCACGTTTTATGGCTTCTCGAATAGGAACTAAACTTGTGAATCCGCCATCACCATAGTCAGAGCCATTTTTAGAAACCAAACTCATAAACGGAATATAGTTACAAGAAATCCAAATCCAATCTAAAAATTCTGAATACTCAAAATCACGAATTGACTTGTATTCGACATCATTTTTTGAAAGATTAGTAACAGTAACAACAACATCCGTTTCAGAACTTTTAAGTTCATTAAATTCTAAAATTGTAAATTGTTCTTCGATAAACTTTCGAAGATTTTTGCTTTCGCCAAAGGTGCGTTTTCCTCTAAGAAATTGTAATAAAACGTTGAAATGGTGAATTTTTACTGAATCGATATCGTTTTTTCGTTTGACGACAAATGGTGTTATGCTAAAAATTTTATGCATTCCGAAATTAGTATAAATTTCATGAATCTTAGAAACTTTTCTCAAGCCCAAATGAGGAATCAACAAACTTCCTGTTGAAGTTCCAACAAGTAAATCATATTGATGCTTTTTTTCTTCAATTAAAAATTGAGCAACTCCGCCAGCAAATGCCCCTTTGCTCCCACCACCTGAAATTACTAATGCTCTCATTTTTGGTTTAAAAATCGGTTCAACAAAACTTGTTTTTCTGCCGTTAAATTAGGTAGTATTTTTAAATAATCCGATTTAATTTTAGAATCTTTGAGTATAATCTTCAAAAAATCTTTACTCCATTTTGCATTTCGCCAATTGGGTAAAGCGCAGCAATCTAACAAATCTTCAAGATTTTGATTTTGTAAATTATCAATTTTCTTGAGATATCCAAATGCATTTTGACGTACTGAAAATTCATACTTACTTGAGGTATAATTTGATAATTTTAATTTTAAATCTTCAGGACTTTCTACATAATTTGGAGTTGAAAGTGCAAAAATTGACCACAACATTTCGAAACCTTTATCATTAAAACCTTCAATATTTCGAGTTTTGTTTAGGTAATCCTTTTTATTATCTGGGAAATTAGATATTAAATTTACAAAAGCAATTTCTTTAGTTTCATAGGATTTATCGTTAAGCAACGTTTCATATTTTGATTTAAAAGTTTCACGTATTTCACTCATCGAACTTGCCAACGCTTGACGAACTTTTATATTTTTTGAATTTAATGCTAATAACAATAAATCCCGTTTCAAATCATAAGTTAGATCTGAAAGTTGAAACAAAATTTCTTCTTTTAATGTGTGATAATCGTCTGATTTTAATATTTCTTCAAATTGATATTTTTTTGTTTTTAATTCAATTTGTTGCAAAGATTTCAATTCTAATAACTTAGCAATTGTTTTGTTTTTTAATAATAATGCATGTGCCTTTTCGAAATTAAAAATGGAAGTTTCTAGCCAATCATTTCGAAATTTATCAATATCAAAATCGCTTACTTTTTTAATTTCTTTCAAAAAATCATCAGTTTCGACATTTTGAAAACTGTATTTCTTTACATAATTTTTGATTGCCTTTTGAAAGTTTATTTCTCCGATTTCGTTTTCTAAAACAAACAAAGCAAAGGCTCCTTTTTTGTAAAATGTCATTGAACTGGCTTTTTCATTCAAAATTGCAGTAGCATCTATTTTTTCTGAAGACTTGATTTCTTGTGTTATTTCGTACAAAGCATTGTAAAAATAATCTTCTCCTAGAATTTTCTTTTCAGCCAAAAGTGCAAAATACGTAGCAAAACCTTCTTGCAACCAATGGTGTTTTCCTGATTTTGCGGTGATCAAATTACCAAACCATTGATGAGCCAATTCATGTGCATTGATGTCTATGTAATTTCGATCATTAAAAGCAATAGAATCGACTACAAACTCTCTGGCAAAAATTGTTGCTGATGTGTTTTCCATTCCAGCATATAAAAAATCCCGAACCGGAATTTGTTTATAAATTTGCCAAGGATATTTGACTCCAATTTTTGCTTCTAAAAAATCAAATATTTCTTTTGAATGTCTGTATGTAGGTTCAAATTTCAACTGATCTTCGGGTTCAATAAAAAATTGTAACGGAATTCCAGATTTCGATTTTATGATTTTATTTTCGTATTTTCCAATAGCTAACATCAATAAATAGGAAGACATTGGTTTTTGCATTCGGTATTGCCAAAGTTTTCTATCATTGAGAATAGATTGAGATTTTAAAACTCCATTCGAAACAACTTCATACTTTTTATCGAAAGTAATATCTAAATTAAAAATCACTTTTTCGTTTACATCATCAAAACTCGGAAACCAATTACTGGTATATTTGCCTTGACCTTGAGTCCAAATTTGCCAATTATCATTGAAATTATTAAAATAAATAGCCTGTTTTGGATTAGCAACATAATCAAACGTAATGTTGTTTTTTCCAATTTTATAATTCTGATAAACTGCTAATTGTTTCCCAGAATTTTTATAATCAACTTCTTTACCATTTACAAAAACTTGGTCATATGTCATATTTTGTCCGTCAATATAAATGGTATCAACCATTTGAAAAACATCAAATTCATAAATAACAGTTCCCGAAACTTCTTTTTTATCAGGATTTATGGCAATTTTTCCCAAAACAGATTTAAAATCAACCTTCGAAATTTGTTGAGAAAATAATGTTGTTGAAAATAGTAGTATGTAAAGGTGACGCATTTTATTGTTTTATTAAATTCAAATATACATAGAGATTTTTAAATTTCTTATTAAAATTCTATCTTCGCATTTGTTAAAAGAAAACAGAATAAAGAAAATAGAGTAAAGACGAAAAGTTTAATAACAATTTTTTAATCTTGAATCTTTATTCTATATTATTTTCACTATTTTCTTGATTCTTTATTCTATTTTCTAAATTGGAAACAAAACAAAACATTTTCGCAACACCAATCGAATACCTAAAAGGTGTTGGACCTTCGCGTGGTGCTTTGTTACGAAAAGAATTAGGCATACATAAATATCAAGATTTAGTCAATTTTTACCCAAATCGATACATCGACCGAACCAAGTATTACAAAATCAATGAATTGCAGAATAGTAATTCTGAAGTTCAGATAATCGGAAAAATTATACATATCAAAACGGTCGAATATGGCAAAAATCAAAAGCGATTAGTTGCCACATTCGCTGATGAAACTGGGAAAATTGATTTGAATTGGTTTCAAGGTCATAAATGGATTCAGGAAACTTTGAAGTTAAATGAACCTTGTGTTGTTTTTGGAAAATGTGCTCTATTTGGAAGTGCTTTTAGTATGTCACATCCTGAAATTGAACCAATTGCAGAACATCAAGAAAGTTTACGTTCAGCAATGCAACCCGTTTATCCTTCAACAGAAACACTTGGAAATCGAGGCGTGACTAACAAAGTCATTAATAAAATGATGCAACAATTGTTTCTTGAAACTGGAATAGGTTCTTTTGCTGAAACTTTGCCTATTTATTTAATAGATGAATTGAAATTGATTTCAAAAAACGAAGCCATGTTCAATATTCATTTTCCAAAAAGTCAAGAACTATTAGCAAAAGCTTCGTTTAGATTAAAATTTGAAGAATTATTTTTCATTCAGTTGCAATTGATAACAAAAAATTTAATTCGAAAAAATAAAATAAAAGGACATCCATTTACAATTGTTGGCGAATATTTCAATACTTTTTTTAATAATCATTTACCATTTGAATTGACAAATGCTCAAAAAAGAGTCGTTAAAGAAATTCGAAATGATATGGGAAGCAACGCGCAAATGAACCGACTTTTGCAAGGTGATGTAGGTTCTGGCAAAACCATAGTGGCGTTTATGAGTATGCTTTTGGCATTGGACAACGGATTTCAGGCTTGTTTGATGGCACCAACAGAAATTCTTGCGAATCAACATTTTACGGGATTGTCAGAATTGGCAAAACCACTAAATATCAATATTAAAATTTTAACTGGTTCTGTAAAAATAAAAGACCGACGCATTATTCATGAAGAACTCGAAAACGGGAGTTTAGATATTTTAATCGGAACGCACGCTTTACTCGAAGACAAAGTAAAATTCAAGAATTTAGGATTAGCAGTTATCGATGAGCAACATCGATTTGGAGTTGAACAACGTTCGAAATTATGGAAAAAAAATGAAATTCCTCCTCACGTTTTGGTCATGACGGCTACTCCAATTCCAAGAACATTGGCGATGAGTTTGTATGGCGATTTGGACATTTCTGTAATCGACGAGTTGCCGCCTGGCAGAAAACCAATCAGAACTGAACATCGATTTGATAGTAATCGTTTAAAAGTTTGGAAATTTATTAAAGATGAAATTGCTCTAGGCAGACAAATTTACATCGTTTATCCCTTGATTCAAGAATCCGAAAAAATGGATTACAAAGATTTAATGGATGGTTATGAAAGTATCTCAAGAGATTTTCCGTTGCCAAATTATTCTATTTCGATTCTTCACGGAAAAATGAAACCCGAAGAAAAAACATCAGAAATGGAACGATTCGTTAAAGGAAAAACCAACATCATGGTCGCCACAACCGTTATTGAAGTTGGTGTAAATGTGCCAAATGCTAGTGTAATGATTATTGAATCCGCAGAGCGATTTGGGCTGTCACAACTCCATCAATTGCGGGGTCGAGTTGGTCGTGGTGCAGACCAAAGTTATTGCATTTTAATGACTTCTTTCAAACTATCGAGCGACAGCAAAACCCGAATGGAAACCATGGTTGCTACAAACGATGGATTTGAAATTGCAGAAGTCGATTTACGCTTGCGTGGTCCTGGTGATTTGATGGGAAAACAACAAAGCGGTGTTTTAAATCTTCAAATTGCTGATATTGTTAGAGATAGAGATATTTTGCAAGTAGCCAGAAATCACGCCATGAAAATTTTAAAAACCGATGCTCCCATGGAAAAACCCGAAAACGCAACGCTTAGAAAAGCATTTATTGAATTAACAAAACATTCCACTATTTGGAATTTTATTTCATAGTTCTCAAGATGTAAATTTCGTTTTCAATTTTGTAATAAAAATATAATTAAATAATTCAAATCTAAATCTAGCAACAAAATCCTAAATCCTCAATAAATAATGGTACAATACAACCCAAAAGATTGGTTAACATTTGTTTTCAGAATTCATAAATCAGATACTTTTAGAAAACTTTTTACAATGATGATTACGATTGGTATTTATTCCTTTGTAGTCTGTTTTATTGAATTAGAATATTATCACCTAAACGATAAAAGTTTAGTGAAAAACATTAGCATGATGCATAGTATGCTAGGTTTTGTAATTTCTCTACTCTTGGCATACAGAACAAACACCGCCTACGAGCGTTGGTGGGAAGGTCGAAAACTTTGGGGAAGTTTAGTAAATAATAGTCGGAATTTTTCTTTGAAACTTGCATCAATTCTAAAAGATGAAAAAGATAAAAAGTTTTTTCGAAAAATGATTCCTGCTTTTGCATCTATTTTAAACAAACATTTGAATAATAAAGATACTTCAATTGAATTGTTTGATGATGTGGTTTTGGAACTTGAAAATTTTAAACATAGACCCAATCAAGTTGCAAAAATGATGTTTCACAAAATCAATGATCTTTATGAGTCTAAAAAAATTTCTGGTAATCAATTGATTATTCTAAATTCTGAAATTCAATCTTTTGTAGAAGTTTGCGGTGCTTGCGAGCGAATAAAAAACACCCCTATACCCTATTCCTATAGTTCATTCATCAAAAAATTTATTTTCATTTATGTCATGACTTTGCCCTTTGGAAATGCCATAAGTTTGGGTTATTATGTTATTCCCGTTGTCATCTTTATTTTTTATGTTTTAGCAAGTTTGGAGTTAATTGCAGAAGAAATTGAAGATCCATTTGGCGGCGATGAAAACGATTTACCAACAAAAAGAATGTCTGAAAATATTAAAAAACATGTTGATGAATTATTATAATTGAATCTTATTTGATAAGTGATAATAGATAATTACATTTGCAATCCTGAAAAATATATAAATACAAGATGAAAATATCATATAATTGGTTAAAACAATTTATTAAAATTGATTGGAAATCAGAGGAAACTGCCTCGTTACTAACTGATTTGGGTCTAGAAGTAGAAATTGTTGAGAAATATCAATCCGTTAAAGGCGGTTTGGAAGGTATTGTTGTGGGTCATGTTTTGACTTGTGAACAACATCCAAACGCTGATCGTTTGAAAGTTACAACAGTGGATTTGGGAGATGGAAATCCGGTTCAAATTGTTTGTGGAGCAAGCAATGTAGCCGCTGGACAAAAAGTTCCTGTTGCAACTATTGGAACAACTTTATATGATAAAGAAGGTAGTGCTTTTCAAATCAAAAAAGGAAAAATACGCGATATAGAAAGTTTTGGAATGATTTGTGCCGAAGACGAACTAGGCCTAGGAACTGGTCATGATGGCATAATGATTTTAGACGAAAAACTTGTGGCTGGAACTCCAGTTGCAACCGTTTTTAATATTGAAAATGATGAGGTGTTTGAAATTGGTTTGACTCCAAACCGTGCAGATGCCATGAGTCACTTGGGAACAGCAAGAGATTTGCGTGCTGGTTTACTTCAAAAAGGAATCAATGCCGAGTTTAACACACCTTCTGTGAGTAACTTTAGAGTTGATAAACGTACGCTAAAAATTGATATTAATGTTGAAGATATAAAACTTGCTCCTAGATATTGTGGTGTTACAATTTCAGGCATAACTGTTAAGCCTTCGCCAGATTGGCTTCAAAATAGATTAAAATCTATTGGGTTGAACCCAAAAAACAATATTGTAGATGTTACAAATTATGTTTTACATGAACTGGGTCAACCACTGCATGCTTTTGATGCTGCAAAAATTTCTGGGAAAATAGCCGTAAAAACACTTTCTGCTGGAACTAAATTTACAACTTTAGATGATGTGGAACGAATTTTGCACGAAGAGGATTTAATGATTTGTGACGACAAAGGTCCACTTTGTATTGCAGGAGTTTTTGGTGGGAAAAATTCTGGAGTTTCAGAAAATACTAGTACAATTTTTTTAGAAAGTGCTTACTTCAATCCTGTTAGTATTCGAAAAACAGCCAAAAGACATAGTTTGAGTACAGATGCTTCCTTTCGTTTTGAACGTGGAATTGATCCAACAATTACTGAATATGCTTTGAAACGTGCAGCAATTTTGATTCAAGAAGTGGCTGGTGGTGAAATTACGATGGATATTATTGATGTTTATCAGAAAAAAATCGAAGATTTTCCTGTTTTCTTAAATTTCGAAAAAACACGAAAGTTGATTGGTCAAGAACTTCCGAAAGAAACTATCAAAAAAATATTGGCATCATTAGATATTAAAGTAAATAGCGTTACAGAAGCAGGTTTAGGGTTAACCATTCCTTGTTATAGAGTTGATGTACAAAGAGAAATCGATGTTATTGAAGAAATTTTAAGAGTTTATGGGTATAACAATATTAGTTTTTCTAAAAAACTAAATGCTACAGTTTCAAATTCTGCCCGAACAGAAGATTATAAGGTTCAAAACATAGTGGCAACTCAATTGAATTCTTTCGGATTTAATGAAATGATGGCTAATTCTTTGACAACCTCAGAATATGCAAAACTTTCTAATTTGTTGAAAGACGAACATAATGTTACGATGCTTAATCCTTTGAGTAGTGATTTGGCAACAATGCGTCAATCATTATTGTTTTCTGGTTTAGAAGCCGTTTCATACAATATTAACAGAAGAAATTCTGATTTAAAATTGTTTGAGTTCGGAAAAACTTATCATAATTATGAAACGGGTTATGAGGAGAAAAAACATTTGTCGTTGTTTACAACAGGAAATAGAAATGCTGAAACTTGGACAAATGCTCAAAAACCATCTGATTTTTTCTTATTCAAAGGTTATGTAAATTCAATTTTTGAACGACTTGGTATTAATAAAACTAAAAATCAACCGCTTTCGAATGATGTTTTTTCAGAAGGAATGGCACTTTCAATCGGAAATGATGTTTTAGTTGAATTTGGATCTGTAAAAAAATTAATTTTAAAAAATTTCGATATCAAAGTTGATGTTTTTTATGCAGATTTCAATTGGAATGCTATTTTGAAATTGATATCAAACAAAATAAAATTCGTTGATATTCCAAAATATCCTGAAGTTCGACGTGATTTATCGTTACTTTTAGATGAAAACATCACTTTTGAATCTATTTATGCTGTGGCACGCCAATCAGAAAAAATTCTTTTAAAAGAAATTGACCTTTTTGATGTTTACGAAGGTAAAAATCTTCCAAACGGCAAAAAATCATATGCAGTAAGTTTTACAATTCAAGATGTAACAAAAACATTAACCGAAGATCAAATCGATAAAGTAATGAGTAAGTTGCAAAAAAATATCGAAAAAGAGTTGGGTGCTGTTTTGAGATAAATTAGAATTAACTAAACACAAATTTCACAAATTATCACGAAACTAAACCTTTAAAGACTGTAAATAAATAGATTTGATTTCGCAGAATTTCAGTATCAAGGTTAAAAAATAAATTTAACCGCAGGTTTAAAAATTACTCTTGTTAGTTTTAAAATCTGTGAATCTGCGGTACATATTTTAGGTACTAAAAATGAAGTGTTAAATTTCAGTTTTAAAGTTTATTGAAGCCAACAATTTTAACACGAATTTTAAATATTATCACGAAATAATAAATTTGATAACCTGTGAAATTCTTATTTTTAATAATTTTTTTTACTAAAAAAAGTTTAACAATAGTTTAAACACAAATAAAACAGATTTTTTATTTTTTTTGAAAAAGATTTCATAAATTAGATTTGTAGATTGATAGTAAGCAATTTACGTAAATTTGATAGTTATGGCTTTAAGTAGAAGAAATTTAGAAACCGAATTATTGATTTATCGTAAGAAAGACAACAAAAAAGTAGATTTCTTACAGGAAATAAAATCAATGTTAGAGGCTGATAATGATTTGAGAAATAAAATCAATAGCAAGATAAAATCTGAAAGTTCAACAAAACAGAACAATTTTGATTTCGATTTGCTCGAAACAGACAAAATATTTCATATCGAGCAAATAAAAAATATTTGTGTTGATTATCGTTTGAGATTTCTTGACAGTTCCTATTTCAAGAATGACATTCCTGAAGAGGCAATTACAAAAATTAAATATTTAGAACAAGACCACAACATCAACATGAGTGGTTTTAAAATCATGGCTCCATCAAAACTTTTTCAATTGAAAAATTATGATGATCCATTGTTGTTTGCTCCGATGGGTAATGGATATTATTATTTGATACATAAATGGGGAAATGATGTGAATATTTTCAGAAAAATTGCTGTTCGTCCTTTTCGTGATTTTAGTAGTTTGATGCTGTTTTTGTTAGCGGTAAGTTTGATACTTGCAATTATGATTCCTGGAAATTTTTTCGGACCTGGTAACGAAGATTTGTTCAAAGCAGTTTCATGTTTATTTATTTTCAAATCATTATCTGCCATCGCACTTTATTTTTGCTTTTGGAAAGGTAAAAACTTTAATACTGCAATTTGGAATAGTACTTTTTACAATTAACCTATTTTCATTATAATTATGACCTGCTAAAATTTTAGCAGGTTTTTTTTTGAAAAAAAGTAACTAAATCGATTCTAAATATCTATTTTTAAATTTTTAAAACTCAAAACTTGATGTCAGAAAATACAGATTCAAAAAATACTGATAACCATGCAGTTAAACATGTAGTTCAAAGTTTAGTTGTTAATCTACTGATTGTCATATCGAAAGGATTTGCTGCTTTCATGACTGGATCTGGAGCCATGTTAGCAGAAACTATTCATTCATTTGCAGATTGTGCCAATCAGGGTTTACTTTTAGTTGGCATCAAACAATCTAAACGACCAGCCGATGAAGCACATCCTTTTGGATATGGTATGTCAGTTTATTTTTGGTCTTTTATGGTGGCAATGCTACTATTTTCAATTGGAGGAATGTTTTCAATTTATGAAGGAATTCATAAATTTAACTCTCCAGAACCTGTAAAAGAAATTGGCTGGGGTATTGGAATTTTAGTTTTTTCAATTTGTTTAGAAGGTTATGCCATGTTTTCGAATATTATTGAGTTAAATAAACGCAAGGGACAAACCAACTTTTTCAAGTATCTAAGAATAACTAAAGATAGTGACTTGATAGTTATTTTTGGTGAAAACTCCGCAGCAGTTCTTGGCTTGATCCTTGCATTGGTTGCCATGCTGGCCTCCTACTTCACTGGCAATGGTCGTTATGATGCTATTGGATCATTAGCGATTGGTGTCGTTTTGATTTTGGTTGCTATTTTTCTTTCTGTGGAAGTGAAATCTTTGCTGATTGGAGAAAGTGCAGATCCTGTAATCAGTTCCTCTATAAAAGAACTTGTTTCTAAAGATGTTCGAATTGATTCCTTGATTCATTGCAGAACGATTCAACAAGGTCCTGGTGAGGTTTTAGTTTGTATGAAAATTAAATGTATTCCAAACATCAACACCCAAGAAATTAGTAGTTTGATTAATAATTTAGAACTACAACTTCGAAGTATTCATCCTGATGTTAAATGGATTTATGTAGAACCCGATTTTGAGGAATGGAGAAGTAATTGAAATTTTAGAATTATTTTCTGTTCAAATCTGTTACAAGTAATTTGTTTTCCTCTTTTAGTCTACTGATGATTTTTTCTGTTTCTGTGGTAGAAGGATTTAGTTTAAACTCCTTATACTCCTCTGAAGTGATTCCTACCATTTGCAAAAACGAAACTTCACCATGTGGCGTCATCACGGTTCCTATTTCTGGATCTAAAATAAAAGCAACTGCTGTAATTTCTGTTTGAGATCCTAAACATATTGGTCCATTTGCAGGAAATACATGAAATTCTTCAAACCATTTTCCAGTTTTAAAAACATATTTTGCAATATTCTGCATGAACGAACATACCCAATTTCCATTATCATTTTCGTTCAATTTCAATCTAAAAGTCAATTCAAAACCCCATTTACTAAAATCTCCACCTACTTTTTCTTCGTTATAATAAAGTTCAGAAAAACCATAACTCACAAAATGCAAATGATCGATTTGCTTTTTGCTTTTATAGATACTAATTCCATCAAGTGGATCTTCTCCTCCAACACTGAAATATAGAGCAGGTGCAAAATGTTGTGGTTCTTGATTTCCATAAATTTTTTGGAATTCTTTGTCTATTGATAACCAGCCTACTGCGTCGTCTTCTGTAAATTGATTTTTATATTCTTCTAAATTCATATTTTTATATTTTATTCAAGTCACTACTCTTTATCCAACCTTTTTTTGACGTTTTCTCTGAAAAAAAAGTACAAAAAGCCCATTCTTGTTCTATTTTCTCTATGCAAACAAAATCTCCTTGTACAACATATGATTTTGTTTTTCCTGAAACTGATTTTCCAGTATAAAAATACGATTTTTGTTTGTTAATATACCTAATTTGAACCCAATTTGCTTTTTTCTGTAATTTAAAAATTACAGGTTCATCTGCAAAATGTTGCACATTCCAGCATCCACCATGTTCCTCGGGAAGTTTAATCCTAAATAATTTAGAATTTATAATTTCTAGTGTTCCATCAATTATATCATCCTTTTTGTAGTCTGGATAATAGGTTTTGATTACAAATTTATTATTTTTTACTTTTCCTTCGATATAAAAGACACATGAAAATAGTGGCTGTTGTGTTTTTTCATCTAAACCTGTGTAACTTGCATAGTAACCTGTTACAGTTTTAGAAACTGGGTCAAAAGCCAGTTTCGATTCATAATCATAATCTCCTGAAATCAATTGCTGACCAAATGAAAAGTTTGAAATTATTAGTGCAAAAAACAATTTGAATTTTGTCATTTTTTGTGTTTTTGAGTATGGAATATTTAGTCAAATTCATTTATGCTTATCCTGTCAAAGAGTCTTCCTTTATTCGGGAAAAAGTAAAACCCATTTTTTTCTTTCTCTTTGAACTTTTTTTCTGATTGTTCTTTTGAAAACAAGTTTAATGAATTGTTTTCAAAAAAATAAATACCTTCTTGTGTTGGAACTTTCTTATTCCAATTTTTTGGAATTGAATCTACGCTAAATCTCATTCCTTTTGTTTCAAACGGAAATTTCCCTTTAGTGTAAAAACTAGTATATACCCAAATTCCATTTTTACGGGTTTGAACTTGATCATCATATATGAATGCTGAATAATATGAAAGAATTGTAGAATCGTTTTCTAATTCACATTCAGAATTGAAAAGATATAATCGATCTGATTTTACCAAAAGTCTAGGGTAAACATCCGAAATTGAATCACCAACACTAAGAACCAAATGATTTCGATTTATAACTAAAGTGTCTTGTGTTGCTAATTTCTTAAAATCCTCGTGGCTAATTACTTCGTATGCTTTTTTGCATGAAGTCAAAAGAGATACCACTACTAAAAAAAATAAAACCTTCTTCATTTGTTATTATTCTAATTTTAGAATTATTTTCTTTACTTCAATTCCAAAATGATAACACAATTCTATTTTATCGTTCATTTGATTTTCTAAAACTATTACACTCAAATCTTTTTTTGGAAAATATAAATTCATGGAAGCATATCCATCGCCCAAGCCTGTGTGACCAATATACTTTGTTTCATTGTTATCACAAACTCTAATTCCGTAACCATAACCTACTTTTTCTTTCCCAAAAACATCATGCTGTGCAAGTATTTTAGGAGTTATCATTAGTTTATAGATTTCGGAATTTAAAATTTTGCCTTTGTGAAGATTCGAATTCCAAATCGATAAATCTTTTGTCGTGGAAATTATGCCATCTGCGGGAATTGTTTCTTCTTTTATTTGTGTAGAATTCACAATCTCAAATCTATTTGCTTTATTAATATGTCCTGAAACGACTTGTTGCATTTTCTCTTTTGAGTAGGCAAATGTATGTTTCATTTTTAGGCTTTTAAAAAGTTCGTTTGCTAGTTCAGAATACTTTTTGTTTGTTGAGGATTCAAGTATTTTTCCTAGAAGTATATTAGATAAATTCCCGTATTTAAAATCAGTTCCTGGATTGAATAATAGTGGTTTTTGCAGATCAGCTATTCCGTGTGTATGATTTAATAATTGATGAATCGTTATTGATTCTGCCCAAGTTTGAGTTAGACTTGGCAAATATTTTTTAATTGGTGATTGTAAATCGATTGTTCCTTTTTCAACTTGAGTTAAAATTAGGACAGCCGTAATTTGCTTGCTGTTTGACATGATTTCGAATTGGTCATTTGTTTTCAAAGGAATTTTGTTTTCAAAATTTGCAAATCCGTAGGCTTTTGAATATTTTGTTATACCATTTTGGGTAATTAAAATAACTCCGTTAAACGGTCTAACGTTTGTGGTTTTTATTAAACTATCAATTTTTGAAGTATAATCTGTATTTTGTTGCCCAAACGAATTGCAACTTGTTAAGCAAACCAAAAAAGAGATAAAAAAAGTAATTCTAAATAAATTATTCATACTGTTGGTTTAACATTTTTTAAAAAGTTTTCTGTTATGGAAAACAAGTTTTTGGTTTTTTTAGTTTAATTATAAACTGAAAATCTTAATCAGCGACAAAACGTAATTACAAACTGGCTTTTCTCCAGTTATATAAAATATTTCTTTTTCGATTGTCAATATCATCAATTTGAATACTAGTTATATCTTCTATTTTTAATATTGAAATACCCAAGTCTTCTCCAATTTTACCAACAGAAATAATTGAAAAATCAATCTCTGAAATTTCTTTTACGTATCCTGTTAAATACTCATCATTATTGATTTGAACACTTAATATTATATTTTTTTGTTTGAGAAACTTATGAAGAATTTTTGAATGGAAATTTTCGCTACTACTAAAATCTAAATCTATTTTATTTGGTTTATGAATTTCATCTGTATAATCAATAACACATTGCATGGCTTTACTATAATCATCGTTGTAATCTATTCGTTGAAAACCATTCAAAGGATCAATTATAATTCCATCATTTTTGCCATATTTTGTAAAATGTTGAATTGCAATAAATTCTTCTGAATATTCCTTAACATAACCAAACCAAAACGTTTCATCTCCATATTTTGTAAAAGATAAAAGTTCTTTAGTTTTTTTTGATTTTTCTAAAAGTTCCATTAGTACGCTCATATTCGAAATTTTATTTTTAGTAAAAATATTAAATAATTTATTAAACTATTCTAAAAATACTTTAAATCAACATACACTAAAAATAGTATTGTTTTTAGAAAGGACAAAGTTGTTAGTTGCATCAATTAATATTGGCTACAAAAAAAAATTCGTTTGAGGAAATTACTTTGATTTAAAATTATAACTCTTAAATTTTAGTCCCACCAGAGCCAAATACCTTTTTCTGAGATAATATATTCTTTTAAAGATTTTACGTCTCCAACGCCTTGCTCAACAGAATCCGGACAAAATTCGTAAACCTCATTTGCAAATTCATCCATATTTTGAGGCAAAATATCAAATTTAATTTCAATATAATCTTGACTGCATCCAATTATTTTGAGTCCATATTTTAATTTCCATTCTGATATTTTTTGAAGAACATCTTTGCTTTCTAAACTATAATTGGCTCCATTTGTTTTTCTGTAACGCAATATATCAAGTTCGTCTTTTCCTTTGATTATACAGATTCTTTGTGTACCATTTTCACCTTCTGTATAAAATACTAAATGCCCTTTATTTTTAAACTTCGACTTCAATTCATTTACAATTTCAATTCCTCTCTTGTTACTCGATTCAGAATAAATACCATCAAAAGTTTCTTTTTGAAGCATTTCACCTGTTTCGGAATCAATTAATGGTAATTGCAAAATGTCTTTTTTAGTTGCAGTTTTGAGTTCTGAAACTAATTCTTTATTTATATGTAATTTATCAAGAAGTTTTAGTTCTGTTGATGTAAGTTCTTCATTATTATTACAACTGAAAAAACACATTATTCCAACTGCTAATGGTACAAATTTAATTTTCATTTTTTGAGTTTATTTTTTCGTTAGGAATCGAAAAGATTCATTTTAAAGAAAGTAAATCAAGATTCAATACCCAAAACAATTTGAATTTTGCCCTCTTTTGATTTATAAACTTCGATAGAACTTAAATCTAAATCGCCAATATCATGTCCCCAAACTTCATATTTTCCGTCAGTTTGATTTCTGTTTATCAATCCTTTTCGTTTGTTAACTGGAATGGTTTTTGTTTTTGCACTTTTTTCCTCTTCGTTGTATATTTCGATATATTTTTTGCTAATTTCTAAAATAAGTTGCTTTTTTGTAAAACCTTTGCTTGAACTTTTTAAAATAAAATTTGCTGGTTTGTTTAGTGGATAATCTATGTTTAAAATGATTTCGTTAGTTTCAACAATCATTTTTTCTGCATCTATTAGTCTGTCAATATCTTTTGCAGGATTTTCAATACTAATCCAAGGAATAATTCCGTCTTCAAAATCGCTAGACTCTTCTTGACTGGCCTTTACTCTTATGTCGAATGTTGCGATTAATTCGTCTGGATTTTCGTTCGATTTATTGATTTTTTCTGATTCTTTTAAGTCTAAATCTGTAACTTTTTCATTAATACCTTTTTCGGAAGAATTGAAAAAATTACAACTCAATAGTGTTGTGATAATTATTAGTAGTAAAAATTTTATTTTCATTTTTTATTTTTTTAATGTGATAAAATCAAATGTAAGTTGAAAATTTTTTATTTTGACTTAAATATTTTTATTTTGTTTTCAAAAATGTCTAAATACCCATTTGTAATTTGATTTTTAAAAAAAACTATTACATGATTATCTTTCGTTTTGAACTGATTTGGTTCATAAGACCAAATGCTATTTTCTAAAATCAAATCTAAATTCACTATTTTCTTGTCTGTAATCTCGCTTAGATATGTTTTTTTATAATCTGTAGATATATGATACAATTTTCCTTTAAATTCAAAACTTGCAACTATTTCAATACCAAAAGTTCCAAATAAGTTTTTAGTTCCAATTGAGGAATTACTTTGTTGTTTTCCCACATATTGAATTTTTGTTTTATCATTTTTTTTAGTAATAACCTTGGTCATTAATTTTGGGTTTTCTATTTCAATTATTCCTGAACTTCCGTCCATGTGGGTTAAAGTAGTAGTGACAATATATTTATTATTAATTTTATTTACAGCAACTGGGCAAGTTGCACTGCAACAATATTCTGTTCTAGTTAATTTGTCTTTAAAATATATTGTTCCCCCAAATTCTCCAAAACAAGTTTCTCTAACCACATATGTATCATCCTCATAAAAATTCGGACTAAATCTTTCGAAATTTTCTTTAGTTTTTAATTCTATTTTATTAACCAAAATAGTTTCAATTTTAAAAAAAATTTCACCTTGAGAAAATGAACTTAAAAAACTCAAAATTGTTATAAATCTAAAAAAATTCATAAATTTTTTATTACATATTAGAAATAAAATACTGCTTTGTTGTTTATACAATTTGTTGAATAAGATTTTATTCTATTAGGATTTAGTTTGATAAGATTTATTTATGATATTTACAAAACTATCTCAACTTTTCTATTCACCATCACTTAATAAATTTACTTTATATAATAATTTGAATTTAATAGCATCTTCATTCGAGATAGTTGAAAACCACTGATCAACAAATTTGCAACAAATTTCTTTTGTTATGTGTCTTTTATCATTTATTTTTAATCTCCTCCACAACCACCGCATCCCGAACAACCACTATCTCCGCCACAACCGCTGTCGCTACTACAACCGCTGTCAAAACCTGAAGAAAAATCATCAAAACTCCAACCACAACCTGAACAACCACTTCCATCTGCATTTGATTCTTTTCGGTTCATTTCTGTTGCTAAATCTGAATCAATTTGATTCAAAAGTTCATAATCAATGTTTTCTAAAAGAAATATATTTCCACCTATTACTTTTATTAATTCAATTGCTTTCTGATTTTGAATATTGTTTAAACCTGATAATTCTGAATTTAAATTCAGAATTTCTTTTTCTACTTTTCGCTTTAATTCTTTTCCATATTCGGTAAAACTATAACCATAAAATAATCTTTGAAAAATGTTTTGCGAAAAACATTTTTTTAAAGTTGGGGTTTTTAGTAACTCATTTTTAAAATCTGACAAAGTTCTCGATTTTTGATAACCGATTTTTACTAAATTTCTGAAAAGCATTTCTATTCCTGTATCTTCATCAAATGTTGACAAAAAGAATTTTTCGTGATTTTTAGATTGATAATTCTTGAAATTCTGACCAATTCCAATATAATTATAGGCTCTGATTTCTTGTCTAATATGAGGTTGTCTTTGAACTTCAAAAGTTTTCAATACTTGTTTCAATAATAAATCTATAAATGTTATTTTTAGAAGTTCTTGATGAGTTATAGTATCTTTTGTCAAGATGTAAACCTCTGCAGGAGTTAGTTGGGATAAATATGTCATTAAAAAGGTTTTTTAATAATCCAATTTCTTTTTACGTTTACTCTTTCAAATTCAATTTCTGAAAATCTAATTTCGCTTATTGGCCAAATATCTTTTGGTGGTTTTGTGTTGAAAGTTGTCAAATATAATTCTTTTGTTTTTTCATACCAATTTGTGTATTTATTTTTTTCGTGGTCTCCACCTTTTGTGGGTCCATGATGAATTTTTCTTTTGATTATTTTTTCGCAAAAATCTTCCCAATACGATTGAGTATAAAGCAAATGTAAATGCCAAACCTGATCCACTTGGTCTGATGGTGTTAATGGATGGTTGGTAATTGTTAGAAGAAAAATAAATTTTTTATACTCCAAAATGGCTCGAATAGAAAATTCTATTGTCCATCTGTTCTCTCTTGCAAGTCGATCAGTAAAACTCAATGAGATTTCTGGTTCATCTAATTCAAAACTTTTAATATCACTCCAAAGTTTTAATTGTTCGTTATTCATTTTTTAAAATTAATCTTAATATTTGTTTAGATTCCAAGAAAATTCGATTTGACATACTTTACTATTAGTTGACGTTATTTTGAGGATCATGATTTATCAAATATATTGATTTAAAACTAAGCATGTGGGACAAAAACAAGTTTATAGTTTATCTGAAACCTCATTATAGCCTGCAAAAGTTAACAGGTAAGATAAATTTAACAAACTGTGGTTATGCGTTTGTTTTTTATTTTTCATTTAGTAATTTATTAAATTCAGATTGCGCTTGATCAATTCCAACTAATCTACTTTCAAAAACACCATTATATTCAGTGTTATCAATTGAAATTTTTTCAAATTCATTTACTAAAATTCTTAATCGAATTTTTTTTGGGATTTTATTTCTTGTTATTAAATAATCCACAATTTTAAATTCATTTTGATATTTTTTCCCCTCATACTCTTGTTCAATTATAGTTTTAAAAGTTAACTTTTCAATACTTATAAATTTAGTTTTATTTGTAGTACTTTTCCAAATTATTTTTTCAATTTTTCCTACTTTAGTTTCTTCAACGTTATATTTTTCATTTTTTTCTAAGTCATATTTAGATACATTTTTTAATATTTTACTAAATTCAGATAAACTTAAATATTTATCAGTTTTACTATTGTATATATGACCGCCATGTTCATTTTGATTTTTAAATTCATTACTAATTCTCAAACAAGTTTCAGAAAACTCTGTTTTACTGTATATTTTAGTTTGATTTTTTATAAAAGAACAAAATATTAAAAGTAATAATGGAAATAATAAATACTTTAGTCTAAATTTCATATTTTGTTTTTTCTTAAAAGTGTTCTTTTCTATTTTTGATTTTCTATTGCTCGAAAGTATGCAGTGTTTTTTTATTAATCTGTTCTTTAAAAATTTCTGAAACTTCTTTTATTTCGTCATCTTTCAAACCTCTTAAAATACTGAAAAATTCCCTTTTGTACTTAAATTTTATTCTTCCAGAATCTTTTATAAATGGTAAATCAGAATTATAAACTTTATCCGCAGTTGTTAAACTGTTAATTTGATCAATTTCTATGTATTTATTTACTCTAAAAATTCCGTTTGTTATTGTGAATATCATTACGTTTTCTTTAAAGATTACTTTTTCTTTACCTATCAAAAGCCACAGCGAATAATTTAATGCTAAAAACATTACCAGCATTCCAAAGAAATTTTCACAAAAATTCATATTAAAATTCCAATTTAGCAAAGATTTTAAAAATGTAAAGATTGAAAATAGAAAAAATGGAATCAAAACTAAACCACCAGCAATAAAAATTAAAGTATTTTTAAATTCTTTATTTGGAGGAACATTAATTTCAATTTTTGCTTCTGATTTAATGATTTTCATGTTTTAAAATTTTATTTAATCAAATTTTGATGCTTTTTATTTATTACCAGATCCTCCACCATTTTTTGGTAGTACTATTTTCGTTTTCTGTAATGATATTTAACATATTAGAAATTCTTTTTTCTGCTTCTATCTTGTCAATTCCGTTGTAATAATCTTTTACAAATTTATGTTCAAAACTTTTGTGTGGAATTAATTTTGGTCTTTGTCCATTATTTCTAGTAAAAACATCCATAGGAATACTTTCGGTAAATTCGTAATCATTTAAGTCATTAGAAAGCCAACCAAAATATACTTTTTCATCAGTTTCTATTTTAAAATTCTGTTTATAATCTTCAAAACTTTTTTCACTCAATGAAACCCAAAGTCCATATTCTAAGTCTTCGCAATGATTAGTGACTTTTTGAGTTAAAGTGCAACGAATATATAGACTAATTTCGTTTTCATTATTTATTTTGCAAAAATCTCCATCAATTTCAGTTGTTTTGCGTCTATCCAAATCAGATAAACTATTATAATGATCAGGAAAAATAAATGTCAGTGCAGGCCATTCTTCATGAACCTTTTCACAACAATTACATTTGACTTTTATATTTTTAGACATTATACATTTTTTTTAAATTCCTGTTTTCTGTTTTCTGTTTTTCGAAAATGGTAGTTAACGTATCAAGGCTCGAAGTCATTTGAGGCTTCGACAATTAAAATATGAATTTAATAATGAATTTTAAAGTAGTAATCCAACTTTAAAATTTACCTAAGACCTTAACAACTTTTAGTATCAAACAAATGACATAATTGCAACAAACCAATTTTAGTAACTGTTTTTTGAGTTATTATTTCCATTTCCAGTCTAATTCAACATTTTGTTTTATGTTATATTTTTTTGCAATATTATTTAGTTCCATTTTAAGTTCTTCTAAATTTTCAATTTTCAATTTAGGAATTACAAAACTTCCGCTAGATTTTAATTTCAGAAAAATATAGTCTCCAATTTCATTAAACTCTTCAAATGCTGAATATTTCACTCTGGATTCAGTATCTGAATCATTGGTTAAAACTTCATTTTCAAAAAATTGAACAACAGAATTTTCTCCAAATCTATTTTTATAAGTATCTTTAATAAACTTATGATAATGTTTTTTATAATAACTTCGTAAATAGATTGGGTAAAAAATAAAACTAATTATTCCTAATATTATAGGCACATAAGAAGCAAATTTATCTTCATTTTGGAATGAAAGCAGGCTTACAATAACGAATGTTAATGAAACAAATAGCCAACTATTTCTTCTTTGTTTTTTTATTCTTTCAGTTTTTGATGCTGTGTAAAGTTGATGTTGCAGGTAATCGTTTTCATTTAATTTATATTCAAATTTCATTCTGTAGTTAATTTTAGTTTAAACTTGTAAGGAATTAATATTAGTTTATCAAAAAAGTAAAATAATTAGTTTTTGATTCTGATACATAACACTATTTTTTAATTAATTGATTATCATAAATTTAATTTTTTCAAAATCAACTAATCAATTTATTTAAAAAGTTGAGAACTTGATTTACCAAATATATTGATTTAAGACCGAATTCCAAAGTACGAAACCAACCTATGAGTCTATTTCGTCTGTTCGCTTCGTTCATATGACTAAAACCCCAATTGAACTTACAAATTCAAATGTATATGGTAACTACGTCTAACTTCTAAAGTCTTTTCTGTAAACAGTGTTTTTGTTATAAAAGTTAAAGTATGTGTGAATTATTGGTTTTTCTTCTTGGTCCGCTGAGTTGACTTCTATTTTCTTTCCAATTGTTGATTAACTATTATGAAACTGACTAGATTGGTTTTGATTACTATTTTTGAAAACAAGTATAGCATGTATTTTGTAACTATTTTTCTTTCAATTCATTATCATTAGGAATATCGAACTCTTGTCCCATTTTCTTAATTTTTTCGTATTCTTCAAGTTTTATTGTAATCCAACTTGCTTTTCCAAATTGTTTGAAAAAATAGCGCTCATCTTTAAATTTTTCATATACTCGTTCAATCAATATACTATCTTTTTCAATCTTTAAACTTTCTTTATTTTTATGTATTGAATCAATTGCTCTGGGTACAAAATTTTCTTTAAGTGAATATGCATAAATGACGCCTTGTGCAAAAAGAATTTTCTTGGGCACACTACTTAATCCGTCCCAAAAGACATCGTCGTTATTCACAGTAAACTTATAGTTATAGGTATAGTCTGTCGTATAATGATGATTAGTAAGTATCCCGTAATACTCTTTTGTGGAGTTGGTTTTTACTACTTCAAGCAATTTACCATTGGGTAATTCAACCTTTGTTTTGTATGATTTACTTTTGATTTCTGTATTACAAGCATTTAAAAATATCAAAGTAAATGATATTGAAATAAACGAACTGAATTTTATTATTTTTGTCAAATTCATAGGTACTATTTTACTAATTCTTGTTTTGGTTAATAACATTATTAATGAAATTTCTTTATTTTTAGTTACTTTTCATTGAAATTATTCATCATTACAAATAACGTATCTTGACTTTAAAAGTTAGAGACGCATAATCATAATACTTTTAATTAATTTCTGAAAATCAAAAGTATAAAAAACTTTAACTCAATTTTTTTAAAAACAAGTATTAGTGGCAAGTAAATTTATTCAATTTCTTTTTGTTTATTTTTAATATTCCTTCGTAATTTATTTTTGTACATACTTTTTTGTTTAATCCAAGTGGCAAGCCTCTTATTTTGTCAAACCAACAATTGACCTCAAAATATTCCATTTGTTTTAGTTTATTAAAATCAATTTCGATTAAATTTATAGATCCAAAAGTATGACCTACTAATGAGATAAATTTTAACTGATTTAGGCTATTGAAATCATCTGGAAATTGGTCAAATCCTGAAAAACTCATATTTAATTCTTTTAGGTTTTTAAATTGCCTGAAACTTTTAATTCCTTTTAATTCTGTTTTGTTTGTAGTGAGTTTTTCAATTTTACTTATCCATAAAGTACTGTCGGTAATTATCAATTTTGTTTCTTCAAGTATAAGTTCTTTAAGTTTGGGGAAATAATGAAATCCAAAAGTATTGTGCTTGTTAATGCACACAATTCTTAATTTTTCAACATTTCTAAATCGTTTAAATGCTTTTGGGATTGTATCAAAGTCAGTAAATGAAATTGATTTTACTTTGTCACACTTTTTTATATCTTCCCATTTTTTTAACATTTCGATATTGAACTCATTTGCATTATCAGAAAACAAAATATCGCAATTCAAATTTAGATTTCTGTTCTCGTACTTTTTACAATTACATTTTGTTGTTTGTCCAAATGTCGAAAAAAAATTAAAAGTCAATATTAATGTTAAAATTATTTTCATTTTAGGTGATCTATATTACTCGAAACTTCTTCACGTGGCTTGACCACAGTTCTCTTCACTCGTGTGACTAAAACACTAATTGTGTCAAAGTGCAGTTTGCAGATGTTTTATTCGTTGTAATAAACTTCAATTTCTGGAATATTATGAAATTTATTTTCTTTTCTATTTTGTAAAATTGCATCTTTTTGTATTGGAAAAATGTTCTCTTTTTGTAAAATACCAATCAAAATATCCATTCGCTCTTTTATAAATTCATATTTAGGATTTTTAAAACCAATTGGATTATTCATCATTATATTTCCTTCTCTCCAAACTAAAACATACTTATTCAGTTTCCATCTTGATGGAATATATCTTTCAGATATTTTCTCAATTAATTTATGATTTATTTTATTATCATATAATTTTGGCATTTCAAAGTAAATATTTAATACTAGTGCTCTTTTGTTTTTTCTGAAAGTTATCGACAACCAATTATAATAAATATCAAATATATAATTTCTATATGTACCATTGATACCACTATATTTATTTACATTTTCAATTATGAACCCTTCGGAAATTAATTTTTTGAAGGCTTCACTTTCAATTATTTTTAAGTGCCTTTTATAACTTAAATAGGATTCCAATGTCATTTGTATTGAAACAATTATGGCTAAAAATAAACATATTAGAATGCTAAATAATAAATCTTTACTAGTAAAATAAAGTATTAATAATAATGGAATAATAATTAATAAACTAAACTTTAATTCTTTTAATAAATTTTCAATTTTCATTTTTATTTTGAGTTTCAAAAAAATATACCAAGGTTTTGTTTTTTGACGTCAATTTGGAATTTGATAATCCAAATATACCGATTTAAAACCAAATTACAAAGTACAAAACCAACCTATG
>JANPDC010000171.1:0-7196 GCA_031431275.1 Bacteroidota bacterium | reverse complement strand
TTATTCTCAATCATTTTATTTACTTTTTCTGCAACATCAATGATGATTCCTATTGGAATAAATAAAATCAACATCACAGAAAAATTCGTTAGATATTGTTTTAGAATGTATTTGTCTAGAATTGTTAGCATATTTTTAGTTATAAGTTATGAGTTGTGAGTTTTGAGTTTAAAAAAATTATTAAAACACAAAGTCAAAACACTAACCAATTTACAATCGTTGGCTCATATTTTTGACCATCATTTCTTTCCAAGTGGCAAAATCGCCTGTAATTATATGCTTTCTGGCTTCACGAACTAGCCAAATATAAAATCCAAGGTTGTGAATTGTTGCTATTTGTTTCCCTAAATACTCATTTGCAGCAAATAAATGTCGAAGATATGCTTTTGTATATTCTCTATCAACAAAGGTTAAACCCATTTCATCGACAGGCGAAAAATCGGCCTCCCATTTTTTATTTTTTATGTTTATAGTTCCATTTGCGGTAAATAGCATTCCGTTTCTGGCATTTCTAGTAGGCATCACACAATCAAACATATCTACGCCAAGAGCAATATTTTCTAATAAATTTATTGGTGTTCCTACGCCCATCAAATAACGTGGTTTTTCCTCGGGAAGTATATCACAAACTATTTCGGTCATAGCATACATTTCTTCTGCTGGCTCTCCTACTGAAAGTCCACCAATGGCATTGGCTTTTTGCCCTGAATTAGCAATGTATTCTGCAGATTGCATTCGCAAATCTTTATAGGTACTTCCTTGTACGATTGGCATGAACGTTTGTTCAAAACCATATTTGTATGGCAGTTTTTCTAAATGTTTGATGCATCTATCCAACCAACGATGTGTCATATGCATACTTCTTTGCGCATAGCGATAATCACAAGGATATGGGGTACATTCATCAAAAGCCATGATAATATCTGCACCAATTGTTCGTTGGGTTTCCATTACATTTTCTGGAGAAAAAAAGTGAACTGAACCATCTATATGAGATTTAAACTTTACACCTTCTTCTTTAATTTTTCTATTTGCCGAAAGCGAGTATACTTGATAACCACCCGAATCGGTTAGAATATTCCGATCCCAATTCATGAATTTATGCAATCCGCCAGCCTTCTCGAGAATTTCTAACTTTGGACGAAGATATAAATGATAAGTGTTTCCCAGAATAATATCTGGATTAATTTCTTCTTTCAATTCCCGCTGATGCACTCCTTTTACTGATGCTACAGTCCCAACTGGCATAAAAATAGGTGTTTCTATAGTTCCATGATCTGTAGTAATTGTTCCAGCTCTTGCTTTGGTTTGAGGATCTTTTTTTAGTAATTCAAATTTCATAGGCGCAAATATAAAATAATTATAAATTATGAAATATGAATTATGAATTTAATTAACAAAAAAGACTCTTCGATTTGAAAAGTCTTTTTGATGTTTTAATATAAAATATGGTTTAACGAACAATTACAAATTTAAAAGTTTTAGATGTACCTTCTAAACCTGAAATTTTACAAAAATAAATTCCATTTTCAATTCCAGAAACATCAATTTTAAAGTTCTCATTAAAAAAATCATTACTTTTTTTAACTAATTTTCCAGAAACATCAATTATTTCGATTGAGTCGATGATTAAATTACTATTGTTTTTTATATTCAAATAATCACTCGTTGGATTTGGAGAAAAAGTGATACCAGAAGTAAATCTTTCATTTTCTGTAGTTGTTAGTGCACAACTAGATGCATTTCCTGGAATATTCGCATCTAACCAATTTAACCTTAGAGCAATCCAATTTTTAAAGCTTTGAATTTGATCAGGAAAAGTTGCTGGATCTGGTCCAACTTCTGGTGTTCCTGTGCTAACTCCTAAATGTTCCCATTTTTGATAATGTCTTGCTTGTGCTTGATTCAAATACAACGCATTATCATCAATATAGGCATTTAGATTAGTAGAACTCAATATGTTTTGTCTCAAAGAATTCCATCTGCAACGAAATTGATTTTGAAAATTAGGATCTTGCAATAATTTCACAAACCAACCTGGCGAGTTTACATCTGGGTTGCAATCATTTACTAAATGTGCCCATCCAGCACCATTTGTTTGAGCAAAAATTGCGCATTCGTTTACATTTTTCCAAGCCCAGTCGAAATCCCAAACTGGTCCTGCTTTTAATTTGGAAATACTTGTTGGTGAATCAATATCTTTATTAAAGTAACTACTTTTTTTGAATCCATCTCCGTTTCGAGATAACTCATTGACAATTAAGTAATCTATAAAAGTGTTGACATCAATATATTTGTTATAGCCGATTGCTGGGTCGGCATAATTAGGCCCATACAATGCCGTTTCAAAATCATTAATGAAAGTTTGTATGTAGGTTTTTTGTTGAGCAGTAACTACTGCAGGTTTTGGATATTCATACACAAGATGCACATCAAAGGTTGGATGATCTATCGGATGATAATTCAACAACCAACTATTAGTAGCATCCCAATAATCATTTTTTATTATGTAACCACCAGTTACATTGATTCCTGTATTTTCTGTAACTTCTAATTTTTCAATATTAACACGATTTGTTCCTCGCTTTATATTTTCCATCAATAAATAAACTCCAACATATTCACCGTTTAAAACTACTTCACAAAACTTAGTTTTTGTTGCATAATTTCCCATTTCATTAAAAAGTTTGTATGCTAGAGTATTTCTCATAAAAACCTTATCATTGTAATTAGATAACAAAATCCAATCACTTTCAAGTGGCATTCCCAACAATGAAACATTTTGTTTGACATTGGATGCATTTCTAGTTTCGATTTTATATGGTTTTTGAGGATAATTAATTGATGAACTGCCTCTTAATTCAATTCCAATATTCCCATTGTAATTGTTTGGGGTGTCTATGACACTGTTTAAAACACCTACCCCATTGTAAATGATTTTCATAGTAGCATCTATTTTTGGTTCATCTGGAATTGTGACTCCATTGGTGTTCAATAATATAATTGGAAGGTTAGATGTTGTAAATGTAACAGGACTTTGTAAAGAATTGACTGAAGAGTTGTTTTGACAAAACGATA
The DNA here is from genome assembly GCA_031431275.1 of Bacteroidota bacterium. Taxonomy (GTDB): domain Bacteria; phylum Bacteroidota; class Bacteroidia; order Flavobacteriales; family Flavobacteriaceae; genus Flavobacterium. The sequence goes on along the minus strand of JANPDC010000171.1, from coordinate 4,118 downwards.
CAAATGAGTAGATTACAAAAATATAAGTAGTTATTTTTTTCATTTTTTTTATTTTTTTACGGTGTAAAAGTAATAAAAACTAAATATTTAATTATCAAAAAATGATTTTATCTTTTTTAATAACTAATTTTTATAATCTTAATAACTTTTAACAACTCTAATAATGTAAAAGTCTAAAAGTCCTAGAAACCAATTATATTTGCAAAGTCTAATTTTAAAACAAAAAATGAAACCAAACACACAACAACTTCAAGATTTTTCAACACAAGTTCGAAGAGACATTCTTCGAATGGTACATGCCGTAAATTCGGGACATCCTGGAGGTTCACTTGGATGTACAGAGTTTCTAGTAGCACTTTATCAAAATCTGATGGATAGAAATACTGCTTTTGATATGGATGGCCTAAATGAAGATTTATTCTTTTTATCAAACGGGCATATTTCTCCCGTTTTTTACAGCGTTTTAGCAAGAAGTGGTTACTTTCCAGTTTCTGAATTATCGACTTTTAGAAAAATAAATACTCGTTTACAAGGGCACCCCACAACTCACGATCACTTACCAGGTGTAAGAATTGCTTCTGGATCATTAGGTCAAGGTTTATCAGTAGCAATTGGAGCTGCACAAGCCAAAAAATTAAATAACGATTCTAATTTAGTGTACACCCTTCATGGAGATGGTGAGTTGCAAGAAGGACAAAACTGGGAAGCCATAATGTATGCCTCTGCAAAAAAAGTAGATAATTTAATTGCAACAATAGATTTGAATGGAAAACAAATTGATGGAACAACTGATGAGGTTTTAGCCATGGGAAGTATTAGAGCAAAATTCGAAGCCTTTGATTGGGAAGTTATTGATATCAAACAAGGAAACAGTATTGAAGCGATAATTGATGGAATGACAGAAGCAAAATCTAGATCTGGAAAAGGAAAACCAATTTGTGTTTTACTACATACTGAAATGGGTAATGGAGTAGATTATATGATGTATTCTCATGCTTGGCATGGTAAAGCCCCAAATGATGCACAATTAGAAAATGCTTTAAGTCAAAACAAAGAAACTTTAGGAGACTATTAATTTTTGATTACAGATTTTTGATTGTAGATGATTCAAAGTCTTTCAATTTTTAAATCTTCTAATCTTTCAATTTAAAGAAATGAAAAAATATACAAACACAGGTAGCAAAGATACTCGTTCAGGATTTGGTGCAGGAATGACGGAATTAGGACAAAAAAATGAAAATGTAGTGGCACTTTGTGCCGATTTAATTGGTTCCTTGAAATTTGATGATTTTAAAAAAAATCATCCAGAACGTTTTTTTCAAATTGGTATTGCAGAGGCAAATATGATTGGAATTGCAGCTGGATTGACCATCGGTGGTAAAATTCCGTTTACAGGAACTTTTGCCAACTTTTCCACAGGTAGAGTTTACGATCAAATTCGTCAAAGTGTTGCTTACTCTGATAAAAATGTAAAAATTTGCGCTTCACATGCTGGATTAACCTTGGGAGAAGACGGAGCGACTCATCAAATATTAGAAGATATTGGACTTATGAAAATGTTGCCAGGAATGACCGTAATCAATACTTGCGATTACAACCAAACTAAAGCAGCAACCCTAGCAATTGCAGATCATATCGGTCCAGTTTATTTGCGATTTGGTCGTCCGGTTGTACCTAATTTTATGCCCGTTGACGAAAAATTCGAAATAGGTAAAGGTATTTTGTTACAGGAAGGAAAGGATGTAACCATTGTTGCAACAGGACATTTGGTTTGGGAAGCTTTATTAGCAGCAGAAGCATTGGAATCAAAAGGAATTTCTGCGGAAGTTATTAATATTCACACTATAAAACCTTTGGACGAAAATGCAATTTTAAAATCTTTATCAAAAACAAAATGTATTGTAACTGCAGAAGAGCATAATATTCTCGGTGGATTAGGCGAAAGTGTTTCAAGAGTATTGGCGCTGAATAATCCTTGTCCTCAGGAATTTGTTGCAGTAAACGATAGTTTCGGCGAAAGCGGAACACCTGAACTGTTGATGGAAAAATATAAATTGAATAATCAAGCCATTATTGAGGCTGTAGAGAGAGTCCTTAAACGTAAATAATTTGAATTTGAATCACAATAAAAAACCCAGTCTAATTATAGATTGGGTTTTTTATTGTGATTCAAATCAAACTTCCTTTTAAATTTAGTTCAAGAAAGTTTATATATTATCTATTTATATATAGATATCCTGATCGTTGTTTGTCTTCTCCTTTGAGATTTTTATATTTTAATACATAGAAATAAGTTCCTTCTGGCAAATTATCTTTTTGAGCAATATTCACCCTTCCCTCTGATGTACCTCTAAAGAATTTACCATTTTGTCCATATCCCTGAACTTCATAGACAATAACTCCCCAACGATTGTAAATTTCTAGTGAATTATTTGGATATAGTTCAATATTTCTTATTGTAAATACCCCATTTAATAAATCATCATTTCCGGGAGATACCGCATTAAAAATCTCTAAATCATCTTCTGATGGATGATAATTATTTGGTTCTAAGAAATCAGGTATTCCATTATTGTTACTATCAAAAGGAATATTCGGATTATTTCCCATCTCATCACCATTACTCAATCCATCACCATCACAATCTCCTGCTAAAAACGGTGCAGATTGCGGCAATGTAACATGAAGTGCTATGTAATCGCAAGAATTTAGCGGATTTGTTCCATCTGTAACTTCTGTTCCATCAAGAACACCGTCTCCATCAGTATCTGGATTTAATGGATTTGTTCCTATTATAATTTCATTTCCATTAGACAAACCATCATTATCACAATCTAATGTATTCCAATTTGCAGTATATGGCAAAGTTACACTTGCAACCAAATAACTACATGGATCTAATGGATTTGTTCCATTAAGAATTTCTGTTCCATTAGTAACACCATCTCCATCACAATCTAATACGTTCCAAGAAGTACTTCTAGGTCCAGTAACATTTGCTGCAATATAACTACAAGCATTTTGAGGATTTGTTCCATTCAAGATTTCTGTTCCATTAGTCACACCATCTCCATCACAATCTTGTAAATTCCATGCGGCACTCTGAGGTAAAGTAATACTTGTAATCAAATAACTACATGGGTCTAATGGGTTTGTTCCATTTGTTACTTCGGTTCCATTAATTACTCCATCACCATCACAGTCGGTATTTGACCATGCAGTTGTCGCATTTGCTATTACTTGTCCTGATCCATAAATACATGGATTATTAGGATTTGGGTCTGTACCATTTGGATCTCCATCTCCATCACTATCACAAGTTGCAAATGGTTGTGCATTTATGGTTACTGAATTGCTCGCTACTGATATACATCCTAGTGCATTGGTTGCTGTAACTGTATACGTGCCTGCTGGAGCAATAACTACTCCTGTAGCACTTGGTGCTCCTGCTGAGGGTGTGATTACATAGGTGTTTGTGGCATCATAATTCGTGATGGTAAAACTGCCGTTGGCATTTGTACAGGTCGGTTGTGTGGTCGCTGCTACTACTGGTGCAACTGGTGTTGCTGGTTGTGCATTAATGGTTACCGAATTGCTCACTACTGATATACATCCTAGTGCGTTGGTTGCTGTCACGGTGTACGTTCCTGCTGGAGCAATAACTACTCCTGTAGCACTTGGTGCTCCTGCGGATGGTGTGATGACATAAGTATTAGCAGCGTTGTAGTTCGTGATGGTGAAACTTCCGTTGGCATTTGTACAGGTAGGCTGTGTGGTCGCTGCTACTATTGGTGCAACTGGTGTTGCTGGTTGTGCATTGATGTTTACCGAATTACTCACTACTGATATACATCCTAGTGTGTTGGTCGCTGTAACTGTATACGTTCCTGCTGGGGCAATAACTACTCCTGTAGCACTTGGTGCTCCTGCCAATGGTGTGATGACATAAGTATTAGCAGCGTTGTAGTTCGTGATGGTGAAACTGCCGTTGGCACTTGCACAGGTCGGTTGTGTGGTCGCTGCTACTATTGGTGCAACTGGTGTTACTGGTTGTGCATTAATGGTTACCGAATTGCTCACTACTGATATACATCCTAGTGTGTTGGTTGCTGTAACTG
>JANPDC010000170.1:0-50022 GCA_031431275.1 Bacteroidota bacterium | reverse complement strand
TCATGTTAAAAAACATTTTAAAATTAGACGGTGCTCAAAAATTGAGCAAAAATGATCAAAAAAGTATTAATGGTGGAGCGTGTCCTTGTCCCGGTAGATGTGCTAAAGGCTATCGATGTGTGGGCAAATGCGGATGTGAATTAGATTGTACGGGACCGAATCCTCCTTGCTAATTACCTAAAAACAAACATCATGTTAAAAAAAATTCTAAAACTAGAAAACGTAGTAAAGTTATCAAAAAATGAACTTTTAAACACTATGGGTAGCCAAAAAGTACCCACTGGAAACTGTCGTTGTTTTTGCTACATCAAAGGCACAAAAGTTAGCAATTCGTGTTTCACCTATTGTCCAAATGGTTCAATTCCAGGTTTATTTCCAGAAAGTACAGGTAATTGCAACTTTCCATTAAGTTTACAATAATTTCTTTGACTTAAGGATTAAGTGCAAATAAATTGTTAGGCTAATAATTAATTTTTAAAACTAAATATCATGTTAAAAAACATTTTAAAATTAGACGGTGCTCAAAAATTGAGCAAAAATGATCAAAAAAGTATTAATGGTGGAGCATGTCCTTGTACCGGTAGATGTGGAGCAGGTTATGTTTGTTTTGGAAAATGTGGATGTAAATTAGATTGTACTGGACCAAATCCTCCTTGCTAATTACCTAAAAACAAACATTATGTTAAAATCAATTTTAAAATTAAAAGGGGCTCAACAATTGAGCAAAACTGAGCAAAAAGAAGTGATCGGTGGATTGAGAAAATGTTTTGGATGTACATCATTTCGTGATTGTTATCCTGGAACTATATGTCTTAATATCATAAATGGGTGCGGAATTTGTTCGCAATTGCCATAGAAAGATAAATTCAAGTAATTATATTTAACAATAGACATAAATCCAAGTGTCTTTAAAAGATTGGATTTGTAATCATTTATTAAAAACAAATATCATGTTAATATCAATTTTAAAATTAAAAGGGGCTAAAGAAATTAGCAAAACAGAACAAAAAGAGGTAAAAGGTGGATGGTGGAGACCAGACAAACTTCCTGCATGTGGTTATGTATGTGGACCTTGGTGTACTGGTTGTCCAGCATAATTTCAATTAAAAATCATATTCTAAAAACTGTCTAAAATATTTTTTTTAGACAGTTTTTTTAAGTTATTTTTGAAACAAATAAATTCAATTGAAAAAATTTCCAAATTACATACAAGCCGACGCCAAAGATTGTGGTCCAACGTGTCTTAAAATAATTGCAAAACACTATGGCAAAACCTTAAACATTCAGGATCTACGAGATTTTAGTGAAACCACTCGCGAGGGAAGTAACCTATTATTTTTGAGCGATGCGGCCGAGAAAATTGGCTTTCGAACCTTGGGAGTAAAACTCAATATCAAAAGTCTAGATGAAGCACCATTGCCTTGTGTGTTGCATTGGAACAAAGAACACTATGTCGTTTTATATGATGTAGTAAACCCAAAAGAAGGAGTTGGAAAATGGTTTTCAAAGAAGTCTTCAAACTCAAGAATTCCATCAACATATAAAATTTCAGATCCTGGTTTTGGACTCATCGATTATAATGAAACTGATTTTATAAAATTTTGGATCGGGAACAATGCCGATGATTCTACACAAGAAGGAATTGCTTTACTCATGGAAGCAACTCCGGCTTTCTTTCAATCAGAATTTGACAAAGAAGATAAAAAAGGCCTCGGTTTTGGATTGTTGTCGCAATATGTTTTGCGTTACAAATCGTTTTTAATTCAGTTGAGTATCGGATTATTAGCGAGTAGTATGCTGCAATTAATTTTTCCGTTTTTAACTCAAAGTATCGTAGATGTTGGAATTCAAAACCAAAATCTTGGATTTATATATTTAATTTTATTCGCACAATTATTCCTATTTGCTGGAAGAATGGGTTTAGAACTCATCCGAAGTTGGATTCTATTACACCTTTCCACCCGAATAAACATTTCGTTAATTTCTGATTTTTTCATCAAATTAATGAATTTACCGATATCCTTTTTTGATGTTCGAATGACAGGTGACATCATGCAGCGCATCAACGATCACCATCGAATTGAACGTATTTTAACAACATCTTCTTTGAATGTATTGTTTTCTGTAATTAACATGTTTATCATGGGAGGCGTTTTAGCATATTACAATATTCAAATATTTTTAGTGTTTTTTGCTGGAAGTTTTTTGTATTTTGCTTGGATTACACTTTTTCTAAAACGAAGAGAAGCACTTGACTATAAACGTTTTTCTGAGGTTTCGCAAGAGCAAAGCAAGGTTATGGAACTCATCAACGGAATGCAAGAAATTAAACTCCACAATGCCGAAAAACAAAAACGTTGGGGCTGGGAATATGTGCAAGCAAGATTGTTTAGAGTTTCTATCAAAGGTTTAGTTTTAGAGCAAACTCAAACCACAGGTTCCTCAGTAATCAATGAATTAAAAAACATTTTTATTATTTTTCTATCTGCAAAACTAGTCATCGATGGATCTATAACTCTTGGAATGATGCTCGCAATCAGCAGCATTGTAGGAAGTTTAAATGGCCCAATTGAACAACTCATTGGTTTTGTTCGTGAGGTTCAAGATGCTAAAATTTCATTAGCCCGATTATCAGAAATTCATGATAAAGAAGATGAAACTCAGCAAGAAGAACATCAAACCCATGATTTTCCAAAAGACTGTGATATTGAAGTTTTAGATTTATCTTTTCGATATTTAGGGTCAGATATACCAGTTCTTGAAGGCTTAAATTTGAATATTCCTTCAAAAAAAGTAACTGCCATTGTGGGAACTAGCGGAAGCGGAAAAACAACATTAATGAAACTTTTACTCAAGTTCTATGAACCAAATCTAGGACAAATTAATATTGGAAATACACAACTAAATAATATTGCTCAAAAAACCTGGCGAGCCAATATTGGTGCAGTAATGCAAGAAGGATTTATTTTCAACGATACTATCGCTAACAATATAGCTATTGGTGTTGATATTATTGATAAAGAAAGATTAGTTTATGCTGCTGATGTTGCCAACATAAGAGAATATGTTTCAGGATTACCATTAGGCTATAACACAAAAATTGGTTCTGAAGGTGTTGGAATGAGTACAGGGCAGAAACAACGATTATTGATCGCTAGAGCCGTTTATAAGAACCCTGAAATGCTATTTTTTGACGAAGCAACTTCTGCACTCGATGCTAATAATGAAAAGGAAATCATGCAAAAACTCGATATTTTCTTCAAAGATAAAACCGTTGTAGTCATTGCCCACAGATTGAGTACAGTAATGAACGCTGACCAAATTGTAGTACTCGAAAAAGGAAAAATAATTGAAATTGGAAATCATCAAGAACTAGTAAAACTAAAAGGAAATTATTTTGAGTTAGTTCGAAATCAATTGCAATTGGGGACATAAGTTAATATGATAAAATCGTTCAAAACAAAATTAAAATCAAATGTCTGAAAATAAAACTTCCAACTCCAATCTTCCAACTTCGAACTCCCAACTTCGAACCTCTGATTTCGAACTACGTAGCGAAGAAGTGCAAGATATTCTCACAAAAGTACCAAATTGGATGATTCGATGGGGAACCATTCTCATATTCGGAATATTATTGATGTTGTTTTTTGTATCTTGGTTTTTGAAATATCCAGATGTCGTTAAAACCGAAATAATAATAACCACTAACATTCCTCCTGAAAAATTGGTTGCAAAAACATCGGGTAGAATCGAAACCATTTTGGTGAAAGATAAAACCACAATCCAAAAAAACAAACCACTTGCCGTAATTGCAAATTCTGCTAGCTACAAAGATGTTTTTTTGTTAGACAGCATCGTAAACAATACAAAGAATCCAAAAAATTTTCCGTTTCAATTATTTCAAAATGCACAGTTTGGTGATATAGAAAGTGCTTTTGCCATCTTTCAAAAAGATTGTATTTCGAATCAATTAAACTCTAACCTACAACCGTTTGAAGTACAAAATACTGCCAATAGTTCAGAAAACAGTCAAATCAAGGAACGATTAAATCTTTTAATACAACAAAAAACAATTAATGAATCGGAATTGGTACTTCAAAAAAATGATGTTACTCGCTATGAAACCCTTTTTAATAAAGGAGTCGTTTCAGCACAAGAATTCGAAACCAAAAAATTGAGTTACCTGCAAGCAGAAAAAAGTTATAAAAGTTTACTTTCTTCTATTTCGCAACTCAAATCATCATTGATAGAAAATTCGAGAAATTCTAAAAGTTCACAAATTAATGAAACTAAAGAAGGCATTAATTTGGAGCGTAGCGCTATGCAGTCGTTCTATCAACTCAAAAAAGTAATTAAAGATTGGGAAATACTCTATGTTTTGAAGTCATCTATCGCTGGTGAGGTCACTTTTTTACAAATTTGGACAGAAAACCAAACGATAACATCTGGAGATAATGTTTTTTCGATTATTCCAAAACTCGAAAAAGGATATATTGGCAAAGTAAAAGCACCAGCCTTGAATTCGGGTAAAATAAAAACGGGTCAACAAGTAAACATTCGATTAGCAAATTTCCCCGACCGCGAATTTGGTATTCTTAAAGGCAAAATAAAAAACATTTCGTTGGTTCCAGACAAAGATGGCAATTTATTGCTTGATGTAGCCATGCCAGATGGTTTGCAATCATCATACAAAAAACAAATTCCTTTTCAACAAGAAATGAAAGGCTCTGCCGAAATTGTTACCGAAGATTTGAGGTTGTTAGAACGTATTTTATATCAGTTTAGAAGTTTGCTTAAAGCAGAGTAGTTTTTTCATTTCGATTTCACGTATGAATTTTCACTTGGTTTCATGTCATTTAAAACATTGATTGCCTCATCGATGTATATATCTGAATTTAGTTCAGTATGCCACTCTTTTCTTCTTTCGTAAAGATTTTTGTCTTTTTTCTCCAATTCCTGTTCGAACAATGTAGAATTAAAATTTAAATTGTTTTTGTAGTTGATAGTAGGAACAAATCGAACTAATTCTACTTCTGTTTTATCATAATCAAACCTAAATTTATCTATGTTCAGACTTATAATTCTTTTTTCTTTTCTTGAACCCATCCAGTTTGAATAATCTTCAATTAATTTAAAATCATTATTTGACTCAACTCGTTTGAGACTTTTTTTAATTACATCATCAAAAAAATCTTTTCTATTTACTGGTTTAAAAGGCACTGATTTTATTTCATCCCAAGGCAAGGTTTTTTCTTCATTTCTTTCACCTAAACTCAAATAGGAATCTTTGTGTGGCAAAAAAATATCACTTTCAATTCCTTTTAATTGAGTTGAACCTCCATTTATTCTGTAGTATTTTTTGAACGTAGTTTTCAATGAACCATAGTTTCCGATAGCTCCTTTTGGATTAAATTTATCGAGATCTATTGTATTTTGCATGGTTCCTTTGCCATATGACTGTTTCGTACCCAATACAATTCCTCTTTTATAATCTTGAATTGCTGCTGCAAAAATTTCTGTAGCCGATGCAGAATTATTATCAATCAAAACCACAAGAGGTCCATCCCATTTTATCTCTGAATTACTATCAGATAGTAACTCTTTTTTTTCATCGTTAGATTTTATTTGAACTATTGGTCCTTTCTCAATAAACATACCTGTAATTTCTACAGCGGTTTTGACAGCTCCTCCCCCATTGTTTCTTACATCAAAAATAATCCCATCAATAGAACACTTTTTCAAATTTTCAATTTCTATTGCAACATCTTTTGCAGCATCCTTTGATTTTGGGTTATCAAAATCAGTATAAAAAGTTGGTAGATTTATGATTCCAAATCTTCTACCATGTTTTTCAACAATACTTGATTGTACAGTTGTTGAGTAGATTTCAATTAAATCAATTTTTAATGGAACAGTTTTAAAACTACCATTCCTTTTTCTGATAACGATTTTTAAATTTGTGCCTATTTCATTATTCAAAAGTTTGTTAATTTGATTAACGTCTAATTCAGAAACTGTAATGAATTTACCATTTCCAATAGCAATTTTTTGAATCACATCACCAATATTAATCTTCTTAGATCTTTCTGCTGAACTACCTTGTACGATTTCAGAAACTTCAAAATTATCTTTCTTGAGTTTTAATACTATACCAGTTGTTACAATTTTTCCAGAAATGAGAGCATCATGAGCCTTTTTTTCAATAGCATCATAATAATAACTGTGCGAATCAAATTGAGTTACAATAGCATTAGCAAATTGATTAAAAAATCTATCTCGGTATAAAAAATCAGGATTATTATCAGAGTTATCTAATATTTTCAAAAATTGTACTCTTGATTCGTTTTCTAATTGCAAAAAAGTTTTGGCAATATATTTCGGGTTTTCTTCTCTTTGAGCAACTTCATTTTGAATTTTATCTGTCAGAATTTTAAGAACCGCATATTTAATTTGTTGTCGCCAAACATTTTTGAGTTCTTCTTTGGTTTGTGAAAATCCATTTCTTGAATAATCTATATTAAATGGCTCGTCAATAGTAAAATCTATTGGTTTCTTACACAATTCAGTGTAAATTATTTTCGCCTCTTGCATTCTTTGCAAGGTTCTATAATAAGTCAAATTAAAAAAAGAAACATCTTTGTCTTTGATTTGATTATCAATTTTGGTTTCAAACTCTTTGAACTCTTTTATATCTGAAACCAAAAACAAACGCTTATTAGGATCTAAAGTGTTCATATAGGTTTTAAAAACACCAATTGAAAAATCATCATTTATTTTCTCAGGTTCAAAATGTGTTTTTTTAACAACGGAGACAATCAATTCAAGAAGTTTTCTTTCCTTGATAGGATCATAGTATTTTATTTCAGCTATTGAAGCCGAAAAAAAAAGTAGCAGATAGATGTTTATGTATGTAGTAGTTCTATTCACAAATGTTTTTCAAAATAAAAACAAAGTACAAATGTACTATCTTTTAATTTAAACTGTGTTAAAATTACACACTTGTGTAATGTTAAATTTGAAACAAAAGATTGTTAAATTCTCAACATACAAATCATTTTATTAATTAATTAATAATTCATTTATCCCAAATCATTAAAACTGTTTAATGTTAGAGTTGAATTTTGTATTTCAAATTATGCTAACTTAAAAGTTTTTAACAAAAAAAGAATATGGTCTCAGCAATTAAAATGAATTTATTTCTTTGCCTTTTTTATTTAACTCATTTGTTTATATTTGAACAGAAAACAAAAACCATAAATGGATTTACATTTGGCTCGACAACTTTTTAATTTCCTGATGATTGCGGGAATTATTCTTGGTATATCCTTTGTGCTAACTACGAGTTTTTCAAAGCGCGGAAGACACAAATCGGTTATTTATCTAGTTTTGGTAGTATTGTTTTTAACGCTCAATAACATTCAAATAGTTTTGGTTGAAAGTGGCTTTTTTGAAGTCAATTTTTATTTAAGAAAATTACTAATCCCTTGGTATTTATTGATCTTTCCTTCTTTTTACACCTTTTTAACTTATTATTTAAAAATAGAACAAAAAATTTATTCATTTGTACCCATAACAGTTGGGTTGTTTTTAACAGAAATTGCAGTTCGAATAGGGTTTATTCCCTTTTATTTTAATGATGATAACAATTTTGTAGTTGCAAAATATTCTCAAATCGAAGAAATAATTAATGCTGTTTTTGCAATTTTTTTATATGCCAAAGCATTTTTATTACTTTTTCGATACGCCAATTTATATCAATATGTATTAAGTTATGATAATGTTCGCTGGTTAAAAATTTTTATGGCACTAGGCAGTTTAGTTATTTTGTTGTGGTTAACCGCAATTATTTCAAATATTAGCGAAGTTTTAAATCCTGTGATTTATATCTATTATCCAATGCGGTTGAGTTGTTCGATAATTCTATATTGGATTGGCTATCAAGGTTTTTTTAATTATAATATTTTAACACAAAGAATTCAGATTAGAGAAGATATTGCCTCCAAAAAAGTGACAATTATAAATGTTCCTAAAACAGAAATTCAAACTGAAAATGAGTCAAAAGAAAATCAGTTTTTAATCATAAAAAATCATATTGAAAACAACAATCGCTATCTTGATTCAATGTTTAGTCTCGAAATTTTGGCGTCAGAAACCAAAATGAGTGTCTCAAAAGTGTCCAGTATTATAAATAATCACTCCGAATTTAACTTTTCTGATTATATCAATCAATTTCGAATCGAGAAAGCAAAAACGCTTTTATTAGAACCAAAATACGATGATTACAACATCGAAGCGATTGGTTTTGAATGTGGATTTAATTCTAAATCAGCGTTTTATGCGGCTTTCAAAAAATTTACAAATGCAACTCCTTCTGAATTCAAAAAGCAAAATATCTAGGTTTTATTTGTCCTGATTTATCCAAACTTGTCCTGATTTATGTAAACTGCATAAATCAGGACGTTTTATTTTTTTGATGTCTCTAATTTTGGTTTGAATTTAAAAACCTAAAATTATGAAAACATTAGTATTGCTCTTATTAGTTCCATTTTTAATGAATGGTCAAGAAACTCAAACTTCTGAAATTGTAAATCCAAAAGGGAAATGGTTTTTTGGGGCAGAAGTTGGACCGAACATAATAAAAACATTTTCACTTGGCGAAAAAAATACTTTTGTACAGGGTGGTGTTTTAGTTGAATATTATCTGTTTAAACATTGGAGTTTGATAGGAAGGGTTAAATATTTCAAAACTGGAATGTCATTTTATCAAACTGAAAGTAACTCTGGTGGGTTTTTCTCTTTTACAAATAAACTTGAAAAACCTAGGTACGGTAAATATGTTGGTGAGGTTATTACGATTCCTATAAATATAAAATGGGAATTTAGAATTCGAAAAAATTTATCTGGTCAATTTAATATCGGAGCAAACTATAATTATGAAACAAAAAGTAATTATGAGTACTCAGAATATATTGGTCAAAGTTACGAAAGAAAATATCTGAGTTTAAATGTTGGTTATGGGATTAATTACTTTATTTCAAAAAAAAGTGCTGTTTTTTTTAATTTTGAAACATATCAAGGCGGAGGAAATAAGGGATATAATGTAAGTGCAAACTCAAACTCACTTCTTAATTTTGGATATAAATACTCTTTCAAAAACTAAAATATCATGAAAAATATAATCAATAAAAAACCAAAAAAATCAACTTGTTTCTTGCTCAAAAATACTAGAAAAGCAATAAACAAACATTTTTCAGATTTTTCGGTATCGATATCAGGAGAATTCGAGTTCACGAACCCAACAATTCTCTACCGAAGATTTTACAGTTCTGATTTAGAAATGTTTTAAAACAATTAAAAATGGAAAATTTATCAAGACGTAATTTTATCCGAAATACATCAACTGGATTGATTTCTATTGCAATACTAAATCCGTTTGGAAAACTATTTGCATCAAATAAAGAAGAAAAAATTCCAAGTTGGAACGAATTAATTGACTATGCACGTTGGTGTCCAACAGTACATAACTTACAACCTCATTTAGTGAAAATAATTTCCGAAACCGAGGCCGAATTGTTTTATAATCCTGCAAAATTATTGCCTGTTGGTGATGCTAATTCAATTTTTGCAACAGTTGCAATGGGAATCTTTATCGAAAATTTATCTATAGCAAGCAGTTTTTATGGTAAACGAATCGAAATTACAGAAATTACTAAACCAATTGATGTGAATATAGTTTCAAACACATTTTTTGCAAAACTAAAAATAGTTAATTCAAATAAAAAAGAATTATTGAGCAGAGAATTAATTCTTAAAAGAAAAACATCAAGATTACATTATGATGGAAATCCAATTTCTGAAAGTGTACTAAAAAAATTAGAAAATCAAGCAAAAGAATTTGATCACGAATTTTTTTCAACATCAGATGAAGATTTTATTAAATCAATTATCGAAATGAATCAACAAACGCTCTTTGAAGATTTGGAATCAGAACCAATGCGAAACGAACTTGACAAATTATTTAGATATAGCAAAGAAGAAGCAGAAAGTAAAAAAGATGGATTATGGGCGAAATGTATGGGGTTTTCTGGCTCATTAATGAAATCTGTTTTTACAAACCACGAAAAATGGACAAAAGGTTTACGTCGCAATTTATTATCGCATAATTACAAAAATTCATTTAAAGGCACAAGCACAATCTGTTGGTTTGGTGGTGATTTTAATAACACCAATGATTGGCTACAAGCGGGAAGAATGTTTGCAAGAAATTGGCTTTTATTAACTCAAGAAAATGCTTATTTACAACCATTTGGGTCATTAATCACAAATGAAAAAGCATATAACCAAATCAACGAAAAATTTACAAAACCATCTAAAAATAAGAAAATTTGGATGGTTTTTAGAGCAGGATACAGCAATGAACCAACCAAAAGTTTCCGATTTAGTACTGACGAAATAATCATTAAATAAAAATATCATGAGACATTTTATAATTCTATTTTATGCTTGGTTATTACAAAAATCAACAAAATTGTTGATGATATCTGAACACACAATTTGCTTGAGATTCTTGAAAGGATTTAATAAATTAAGACATTTTAATGCTTCTGCAAAAGGATACTCAGAGTTTATAAAAGCCAAAAAAAAAGTACCTGCTTATAAAGAATTTCTAAACTCAAATAACTTTTCTAAATTATCATTCAACGGATTTATTCCGAATTTGAATGAAATTCCAGAAACTGACAAGGAAAATTATGTGAAGATTTTTTCAATGAACGAAAGATGTGTAAAAGGAGAAATGCCAACAAAAGGGGTCGTTATAGATGAATCTTCTGGAAGTAGTGGCACAGCAACTAATTGGGCTCGTGGAAAAAAAGAGCGAAAAATGAACGCTAAAATAATTCAATTTGGAATGAAAAAACTTCTGGGTAAAGAACCGCTTTTTATCATCAATGCTTTTGCACTTGGACCATGGGCAACTGGAGTAAACATTACGATGAGTTGTGTTGGAATATCCAAATTAAAATCAATTGGACCTGATAAAATAAAAATTGAAAACACAATAAAAGCATTTGGCAAGGAGCATAAATATGTAATTATGGGTTATCCACCTTTTTTAAAAATGTTGGTGGATAACTCAGAAATTGATTGGCAATCTCACGATGTTTCTTTTATTTTTGGTGGCGAATCAATGTCAGAAGGAATGAGAAATTATCTAACCTCTAAAGGAATTAAGAAAATCTATAGTTCGCTGGGTGCATCTGATATTGAGTTAAACATTTCGGCAGAGAATGATTTTACAATTAGTTTGAGAAAATTATTAAATTCAAACGAGACTTTAAGAAATAGAATCTTAAAATATTCTGGCGCATTGCCAATGATTTTTCAATACAATCCTGCCGATTTTTTTATTGAAACCTCAGAAACTGGCGAATTAATTATAACGGTTTGTAGACCAGATTATATTGCTCCAAAAATCAGATATAACATTCACGATAAAGGTCAAATTATGCAAAAAGCAGATGTCTATAAAATTCTAAAAGAATTAAACATTGATAAAAACCTTTTAGATGAATCCAAGACAGATTTGCCCATTCTGTTTCATTATGGCAGAGCAGATATGACAGTTTCCTTTTTTGGAGCCAATATAAATCCGACAGACATTCAAGAAACAATTTATAATTTACCCGAATTAGCAAAAGTAATAAACTCCTTTTGCATCTCAACAAATGAAGATTTAGAAGGTAATAAGCAATTAAAAGTATCATTAGAAATGAATCAATTTGGAAATCAAAATCAATTTGATTCAAATTTAATAACGTCTAATTTTTTCGACCAATTAACCAAAACAAATCAAGATTTCAGAGAAGTTAAAAGAATGTTAACTAATAAAAGCCAAACTATTTTGAGTTTCTTTGAATTTGGAAAAGGACCTTTTGAAAATAGTGACATCAGGATAAAAGCCAAATATATTTGCTAAAATTTGGCAAAAATCAATAAATAAATACGTTAATTTCTTGGTACATTTGCAATTCAAAAAATTTGAAATAAAAATGATCGAAGACAAAAACCAACAACGCACAAGCATTGCACAACTCGGAGAATTTGGATTAATAGAACATTTAACTAAAAATTTTAAAATTAGCCAAAAATCTACTTTAAAAGGAATTGGTGATGATGCCGCAGTTTTAGATTTTGCAGATAAAAAAGTAGTGGTTTCTACAGATTTATTAATTGAAGGCGTTCACTTCGATTTGGCTTACATGCCACTCAAACACTTGGGCTATAAAGCCGTAGTTGTCAATATTTCTGACATTTGCGCAATGAATGCAAAAGCCACTCAAATTACAGTTTCTGTTGCAGTTTCGAATCGTTTTCCTCTTGAAGCATTGGATGAACTTTTTGCAGGAATCACTGCAGCTGCAAACGAGTATAATGTTGATGTTATTGGTGGAGACACCACCTCATCACAAAAAGGATTAATTATATCAATTACAGCCATTGGTGAAGCAGACGAAAACGAATTAGTCTATCGAAACGGTGCTAAGCAAACCGATTTATTAGTGATTTCTGGAGATATTGGTGCTGCTTACATGGGTTTGCAAGTGTTGGAACGTGAAAAACAAGTTTTCAATGTCAATCCAAATTCGCAACCCGATCTTGATGCTTATACCTATTTAATCGAAAGACAATTGCGACCAGAAGCAAGAAAAGACGTTCGTACTTTGTTACACGCTCTCGAAATAAAACCAACTGCAATGATTGACATTTCAGATGGTTTGTCATCCGAAATTATGCATATTTGCAAGCAATCAAAAGTGGGTTGCAACTTATATGAAGACAAATTACCACTCGATCCACAATTGATTTCGACTTGCGAAGAATTCAATATTGATATCACAACAGTTGCAATAAATGGTGGAGAAGATTATGAATTATTGTTCACAATTGCAATAGAAGACTTCGAGAAAATAAAAGCCAATCCAAACTTCACGATCATTGGTCACATGACACAAGAATCAGAAGGAATTCATTTGATTACTCGTGCAGACACAAAAATTCCTTTGAAAGCCAGAGGTTGGAATGCCTTAAGTGAAGAATAAAATAGAAAATGCTTCTCAATTACAAGAAGCATTTTTTTATTTAGACCTAACAGTTTTTAAAAACCTTTTAGGTCTTTATCCAAATAAGGAATTCATTTAATTACTCATGCAGGCACAAAAATTCCCTTGAAAGCAAGAAGTTGGAGTGCCTTGAATGAAAAATAAAAATTGAAAATGCTTCTCAATTACAAGAAGCATTTTTTTATTTAGACCTAACAGGTTTTAAAAACCTGTTAGGTCTTTATTCAAATAAGGAATTCATTTAATTACTCGTGCAGACACAAAAATTCCTTTGAAAGCAAGAAGTTGGAATGCTTTGAATGAAGAATAAAAATAGAAGAATGCTTCTCAATTACAAGAAGCATTTTTTTATTTAGACCTAACAGGTTTTAAAAACCTGTTAGGTCTTTATTCAAATAAGGAATTCATTTAATTACTCGTGCAGACACAAAAATTATTTTGAAAGCCAGAAGTTGGAATGCCTTGAGTAAAGAATAAAAATAGAAAATGCTTCTCGATTACAAGAAGCATTTTTTTATTTAGACCTAACAGGTTTTAAAAACCTGTTAGGTCTTTATTCAAATAACGAAATTAACTAACATTTCATTAACCAGTTTCTCATAGAAACCTCGTTTTCGATAATATTTCTAAGTTCAGAAATTGCTACTCGATCTTGTTTCATAGAATCACGATGACGAATCGTCACGGTTTGATCTTCGATTGTTTGATGATCCACTGTGATACAAAACGGCGTTCCAAGTGCGTCTTGTCTTCGATATCTTCGTCCAACTGCATCTTTTTCGTCATAAGAAACATTGAAATCCCATTTCAAACCTTCGATTATTTTTTTGGCGATTTCTGGCAAACCATCTTTTTTAACCAATGGCAAAACGGCTGCTTTTGTTGGTGCTAAAACACTTGGTAATTGCAAAACGGTTCTTGTTGAACCATCTTCTAAAGTTTCTTCTTTTAAAGAATTTGAAAAAACTGATAAAAACATTCTGTCTAATCCAACCGAGGTTTCAACGACATATGGCGTGTAATTGGCATTAGTTTCAGTATCAAAATATTGTAATTTTTTACCCGAATATTGTTCGTGAGCTTTTAAATCAAAATCGGTTCGCGAGTGAATTCCTTCTAATTCCTTGAACCCAAACGGAAAATTGAATTCAATATCAGCAGCGGCATTCGCATAGTGTGCTAATTTTTCGTGATCGTGAAAACGGTAGTTTTCTTTTCCTAGACCTAAAGATAAATGCCAATTCAAACGAGCATTTTTCCAATATTCGTACCATTTCATTTCTTCGCCTGGTTTCACGAAAAATTGCATTTCCATTTGTTCGAATTCTCGCATTCTAAAAATAAATTGACGAGCAACTATTTCATTTCTAAATGCTTTTCCGGTTTGAGCAATTCCAAACGGAATTTTCATTCTACCTGATTTTTGAACATTCAAAAAGTTAACAAAAATTCCTTGAGCCGTTTCTGGTCGCAAATATAAATCCATTGCCGATTCCGCAGATGCACCCAATTTTGTTCCGAACATCAAATTAAATTGTTTAACCTCAGTCCAGTTTCTTGAGCCCGATTCAGGACAAGCAATTTCTAATTCTTCAATTAATGCTTTTACATCTTCAAGGTTTTCATCGCCGAGAGATTTTGCCATTCGTGACAAAATTTCGTTTTTGCGAGACAAATATTCCATTACACGAGTATTTGTGGTCACAAATTCCTCACGATTAAAAGCATCTCCAAAACGAGTGGCTGCTTTTTCTATTTCTTTTTCGGCTTTTTGATTCAGTTTTTCGGCATAATCTTCGATTAAAACATCTGCTCTGTAGCGCTTTTTACTGTCTTTATTGTCAATCAAAGGATCATTGAAAGCATCAACGTGACCAGATGCTTTCCAAGTTGTAGGATGCATCAAGATTGCGGCATCGAGCCCAACAATGTTTTCGTGCATTTGAACCATCGATTTCCACCAATATTCTCTGATATTTTTCTTTAACTCCACTCCGTTTTGAGCATAATCATAAACCGCACTCAAACCATCATATATTTCGCTAGATTGAAAAATAAATCCATATTCTTTTGCGTGCGAAACTACATTCTTAAATAAATCTTCTTGTTTTGCCATAATGCTGCAAAAATAATAGAATAAAGTTAGTAATAAAACCTTTTTTTAGTTTTTCATGATTACAATCATAAAATTATAGTTTTTAATTTTGATGTCTAATTTTTATTTTGCAATTTTGATTTGTATGAAAAATATTTTTTAATTTCATTAAAAAAAGCCCATGGAAAAAAGTTTCTCGTTTCAACCTACTGTTTTGCCAAATAATTTCAAAGAGTTTAGTGTTCCCTCATGGGATTCTAGTGTTGCAAATTATGAAAGCGGAAAATTTAAAGAATCATTTGTTGATTTTTTAAATTATTTAGATCCAAAAATATATAACGAATATTCAAATTCAGATAAAACCATTTTTACCATTCCTCATGGTTCCGTAATCGTTATTATAAAAATTGAAAACGACACACTTTTTATTGAAACTCCTTTTCTGAAATTGCCAGAAACAAAGTTCATGCCGATTTTGAGAAAATGCAGCGAAATCAATTATTCGACAATGACATTGCCTAGAATCAAACTCGAAGGCGATGTTTTGAACTTTAAATATAGCATGCCAATTGAACTTTGTAATCCTTGGAAACTATATGATATTCTAAAAAACATTACTTTCAATGCAGACAAATACGACGATGAATTTGTAGAAAAATTTGGTGCAACTCGAATTATTGAACCTATTATTACTGAATATCCTGAGGCAAAAATGATTGAGATTTTGGCTTCTTGTAAAGATATTGCAAAAGAAAGTTTGGAATATTCTCAATTTTATGAAACAAAAAGAAATTTGAATTCTGCGATTGATTGCATTTTTATTGGAGTTTCAAGATTGAGAATGTATTGCGAACCTACAGGGATTTTACTCAATAAAATGAATGAAACTATCGATTCATTATATGATAATGGAAACGAGTTATTCGATAAAATCAAATCTGGTAAAAATCTTTTTAAATTCGTAGAGGAAATAACACAAGAACAATTCAAGAATTACTGTTCGATAAACTTCAGTTTAATTCCAGATAAAAAAAGTGTAAATCGAGGTTATCTTCGTGAGTGGATCGAAAATCATCTTTTCAATGCTCAAAAAAACATTGACGACAAAAACTATTCGATGTCGGCTCTATACTCCTATTATGCACTGTCATACATAGTAAGTTATTTTCACATTGAAGATAAAGATCGAAAAATAATTGAATATTCTTTTAGTAAAGCAGCCAATCAACCATGGAAAGAAGCCGCAATTGTTTTAGAAAAAGCAGGTGATTTCTTTTTTCAGAATACAGGCGAAGAATTTGTTTTTGATAAGTCTTATGGAGCAAACTCTGAAAATGATTTTTCAAAAGTAATTCAAGAATCGGTTTCGCAATACAAAAATTTAGTTTCGGGATTTATGTCAGCATTTACAGGAAAAAAATAATTTTAGTCATGAACAAACAACAATCAATTTTCAAAATACGAACTGCAGGTGGCTCTGGAACTGCATTTTATTTATCAGACATAGATGCTTTAGTCACAAATTTTCACGTAGTTGAAGGCTATCAAAAAGTTTGTGTCGAAAACTCAGACAAAGACAGCTTCGAAGGTCAAGTGGTTATGATTAGCCAATCTGAGGATATTGCAATTATAAAAGTAAACCAAGATTTTTCGAATTTACCATCACTGCAATTAGCGGATATTTCAAATCTCAAATCAAGAGACGAAGTTTTTGCACTAGGTTACCCATTTGGCTTGCCCTACACAGAAACTAAAGGAATTGTTTCGGCACCAGATCAACTTTTTCAAGGAAAAAAATACATTCAAACCGATGCGCCCATAAACCCAGGCAACTCTGGTGGTCCTTTAGTAAATCATGCAGGCGAAATTCTTGGGATAAATACCAGTAAATTTACTGAGGCTGACAATATTGGTTTTGCCGTTCCATCAAATCGACTTATTGATTTTATAACTATTTATAAGAAACAAAAACCAAGTCATTTTTCTGTTATTTGCAGCAGTTGCAACAACGCAGTAGAAAGCGAAACTGAATATTGTGACAATTGTGGCGGAGGAATTGACAAAAATATTTTTGATGAAAAAGACATTAGCGAACTGGCTCAAAAAGTCGAAGAAGGAATGGTTTCAAAAGGAATAAACCCTATTATTGCCCGTGATGGTTACGAGTATTGGCAATTCTATAAAGGCAGTACATTAATCAGGATTTATATTTATGAAGGTAATTTTGTTTGTGCAACCTCTCCAATAAACATGCTTCCAAATGAAAATCTCGAGCCACTGATGAAATATATTTTATCTGATGAAAACGCCCCATACAATCTAGGAACTTGGAACAAGGAAATTCATATTACATACAGAACGCATTACACTGATTTGTTTAGTGAAAAATACGGAAAACAAGAACTCGACAAACTCATTGGTCTGGCAGACAAAGCAGATTCAATGGATGGTTTTCTTCATGAAAATTATGGTTGTGAATTTGCTATAACTGCTAAAAATTAAATTAAAAAATATTTTACAAAAACCCAAAAGCATACTGTTTTTGGGTTTTTTGATGCTAAAATTAAATTATGTTTCAAAGTATTCTAAATTTATTTTTTCCAAAGGTTTGCGCGGGTTGTGACTCGTTTCTAATACAATCAGAAAAAGTGATTTGCACGGTTTGCAGACATGAAATTCCTTTAACAAATCATCATTTAAAAGTTGAAAATGAAAACTACAATAGATTCTATGGTCGAATTCCGTTAGAATTTGCTATTGCTTTATTCTATTTTCATAAAAAGGGAATTGTACAGCAATTGATCCATAATTTAAAATATAAGGGTCACCAAGAAATTGGTATTGAAATCGGAAATTGGTTTACAGATGATTTGAAATCTATTGAATTATTAAAAACAGTTGATGAAATTATTCCTGTTCCGATTCATAAAAAACGATTAAAAGAACGAGGATACAATCAAATAACAACTTTTGGGATGACTTTGTCAGAAAACTTAAAAATTCCTTATAATCCAAATTTATTAGTTCGAAATATCTATTCTCAAACGCAATCACAAAAGAATTTTTTGGATCGAAATGAAACTCCCAAAACCGTTTTTGATGTTGTTTTTGACGAAAAAAGTCACAACAAACATTTTTTAATTGTCGACGACGTTGTAACAACTGGGGCAACTTTAGAATTCTGTTCAAAAGCATTACTAAAGATTCCTGGAACAAAAATTAGCATTGCAAGCATTGCCATGGCGCATATTTAATTAATTCTAGCATAAAATAGCATAAAAATCGTATTTTTGCAAAATGGAAACAAATAGACAGAAAAAAATAGGTGGAGTTATCCAAAAAGATTTAGTCGATATTCTACAAGGTGAGATTAGAAAAAACGGAATTACAAACCTCATCATTTCGGTTTCGAAAGTAATTGTTACAACAGATTTGTCTGTTGCAACCGTGCATTTGAGTATTTTTCCTCAAGAAAAAGCAAAAGAAACATTGGTTGCAATTAAAACAAATGCCGTTTTAATTAAGCACGAATTATCTCAAAGAGTTCGTTTACAACTTAGAAAAGTTCCTAATTTGACTTTCTTTATTGATGATTCTTTAGACTATATCGAGAAAATTGACAAAGCCCTTTCTGGTAAAGATAACCCCATCGAAAATAGAGACTTACTAGAAAAACGTAAATTTTTGTAGTTTGAATTTTTCGTTTTACATCGCTAAGAGATATGTTTTTAGCCGAAGCAAAAATAATGCAATCAACATTATTACAAAAATTGCATCGGGTGGAATTGTCATTGGTGCTGCTGCTTTATTTGTTGTTTTATCTGTTTTTTCTGGTCTAAAAGAATTCAGTTTATCGTTCAGTAACGACTTTGATCCAGATATGAAAATTGTTGCATCAAAAGGTAAATCATTTTTTGTAAGTCTAGATCAACAACAAAAACTTTTGAAACTCAACGGTGTTATTTCTCAAAGCAAAATTATTGAGGAAAATGTACTTTTTACTTTCAAAGAAAAGCAACAAGTTACCGCAATTAAAGGAATTGATAGTTTGTATACCAAAATAATCGATGTTAAAAAAATTCTTTTCACAAAGGATTGTGAATGGATTGAACCTAATTCAAACCAAGTTGTTGTTGGAATTGGTATTTCAACAAAATTATCAATGGGTTTATTTGATTTTATAAATAAATTCAAGGTTTTTGTGCCTAAACCAGGTAAAGGAACTATTGAAAATCCCGAGGATGCATTTTCTGAAACCACACTGACGCCCGTTGGAGTTTATGCAATTAGTGATGATTTGGACAGTAAATTTGTTTTTGCAGATCTCGGATTAACGCAGGAATTATTGAATTATAAACCAAATCAAGTTTCTGGAATTGAACTAAAACTCAAACCTAGTGTTAATGATACAAGTTTGAAATCTGATATTCAAAAAATATTTGGAAATTCCGTTGTTGTCAAAAACAGAGCGCAACTCAATGACAGTCTATATAAAATGTTGAATTCTGAAAATTTAGCGGTGTATTTGATTTTTACATTGGTAATGATTCTGACACTTTTTACTTTGGCTGGAGCTATCATTATGATGATTTTAGACAAAAAATCAAATCTAAAAACACTTTTTAACTTGGGTGTAGAAATAAAAAGTTTACGAAGAGTATTTATGCTTCAAGGAACTTTGTTGACTTTTTTTGGGGGTATAATTGGTATATTTTTGGGATCAATTATTGTTCTTGTTCAAGAAAACTTCCATGTTATTATGGCGAATGAATCTATGGCATATCCTGTAATATTCAATTTTCAGAATATTTTAATTGTTCTCACAACTATTTTTATTCTAGGGTTTTTTGCATCGTGGATTGCTAGTAGTCGTGTGAGCAAAAAATTAATTGATTAAAAAACTATGATTCTGCAAATGCTTTTTTGTTAAAAGCGATTAAAATCCCAACACCAACACATATCGAAAAATCTGCAAAGTTGAAGATTGCATTAAAAAAAGTAAACTCTTGACCACCCCATTTTGGCAACCAGGTCGGTAAATTTCCGTGCCAAATAGGAAAATAAAACATGTCTACTACTTCGCCATGAAACCAAGTTCCATAGGGGTTTTCAGAAAATAAGGTAGCAATATTATTGTAACTATCATCAAAAATAACGCCATAAAAAACAGAATCAAAAATGTTTCCCATTGCACCCGCAAAGATGAGTGAAATAGCGACAATCAAAAAATTGGAACTTTGTTTTTTAACTGCATCCCAAAGCCAATAAGCAATTCCTGTTACTGCAAAAAGTCTAAACACGGTTAGAAATATTTTACCATATTGTCCAGGAATTTCTGTTCCCCAAGCCATTCCTTCGTTTTCAATAAAATGAATTCTACACCAATTTGATCCTCCAACTAGTATTTCATCTGCTAGTTTGAAATGCGTTTTTACATAAATTTTAATAATTTGATCTAATAAAAGCAGTGAAAATATGAAAAAATAGGCTTTTTTGAGTGACATTTTAGAATTTTATATTTTTGCAAAAATAACGTTTTTTTTAATAAAAAACGCCTCAATTGAGGCGTTAAATATTTTATAATAATTTAATTATCGTTGTGCAGTCTTTGATTCCATACTCATTGTAGCATGCGGAACTACCATTAAACGCTCTTTAGCGATTAGTTTTCCTGAAACTTTACAAACTCCGTATGTTTTGTTTTCTACACGGAAAAGTGCGTTTTTCAAATCACGAATAAACTTTTCCTGACGAATGGCTAGTTGTGAATTCGCTTCTTTTGACATAGTTTCGCTACCTTCTTCAAATGCCTTGAAAGTTGGTGAAGTATCATCAGTTCCGTTATTCAAATCATTCATGTAGGCACTTTTGATTAAATCTAAATCGGTTTGTGCTTTATTTATTTTGTTTAAAATTAATTCTTTAAATTCTGCTAAATCTGCATCAGAATATCTTGCTATTTCGTCTACCGTCATCTTTTTTGGTTTATTTAGTAATTAATATCTTTGTTATTATATCATCAAACTCAATTTCTATACCATTTATTATATTTTGAGTGAAAATTAAACTTTCTGTTAATGTTTCTGACTTTATATATTCTAAATTTTTAGAAACTGCATCTTCTAATTCCTCATTTTTGTGTAATTGAACTTTTATTTTATCGGTAACTTCAAAACCTGAATCTTTTCGAATGTTTTGAATTCTGTTTACTAATTCACGTGCAATTCCCTCTTGTTTTAATGCTGATGATATTGTAATGTCCAACGCGACTGTAATTCCGTTTGCATTGGCAACCAACCAACCCTCAATATCTTGTGATGAAATTTCTACATCCTCTAATGATAAAATTACATCATTTCCTGAAATAACAATACTAAGGCTACCTTCCTTGTCAAGTTGATTGATTTGATCAGATGATAATGACTTTATTTCATTGGCAATCAGGTTCATATCTTTTCCAAATCGTGGTCCTAACGCTTTGAAATTTGGTTTTATTTGCTTGATTAAAATACCAGATGCATCATCCAAAAGTATGATTTCCTTTACGTTTACTTCGGCTTTTATGAGGTCAGAAACCGCTTCAATTTCAGCTCTAAATACGTTGTTAAGCACAGGAATCATTACCTTTTGTAAGGGTTGACGTACCTTGATCATTTCCTTTTTTCGAAGTGATAAAACGAGTGATGAAATGGTTTGTGCCTTCTGCATTCTTCCTTCTAACGATTTATCAACATATTTTTCAACAAATTCTGGAAACAAAGCCAAGTGAACACTGCTAAATTGCTCAGTTTTTGTGTTTGATGTTAAATCTTTGTACAATTTATCCATAAAAAATGGAGCAACTGGAGCACCTAATTTGCTAATCGTGAGTAAACATGTGTATAAAGTTTGATAGGCCGCAATTTTATCTTGCGCATATTCGCCTTTCCAGAAACGACGACGACACAAACGTACATACCAATTACTTAAATTTTCTGATACAAATTCTGAAATAGCTCGTGTGGCTTTTGTAGGTTCATAATCTGCATAGGCTTCATCGACAGTTTTTATTAAAGTATTCAACTCTGATAAAATCCAACGGTCAATTTCTGGACGATCTTCCAATGGAATTTCGGCTTCAGAATAATTAAAATTATCTAAATTGGCATATAAAGCGAAAAAAGAGTAAGTATTGTATAATGTTCCAAAGAATTTTCTCTGAACTTCCTCAATTCCAGGTGAAAATTCAGCAAAATCTTCTCCTTTTGATAGGTCAGGTTTTGTCCAAGAGAACTTTAAATTATCCCAAGGATTAGCATTTGAAATCATGTACCAACGCGTTGCGTCTGAGCCATATTTTTCAAGTGTATAAAACGGATCAACGGCATTACCAAGACGTTTAGACATTTTTTGACCATTTGCATCAAGTACTAACCCATTAGAAACTACATTTTTATACGATATTTTATCAAAAACTAAGGTTGAAATAGCATGCAAGGTATAAAACCAACCACGAGTTTGATCGACACCTTCGGCGATGAAATCAGCGCAAGCCCATCCTAAATCCTTCCCGAAGGGAAGGACTTGCTCAACATTGTTCTTAAAACTTGGTTGATTTTTTAGATTCAATAAAATTTTTCCTAAAACATCTTCGATATTTCCTAATACTTCTTCATTTGTAAAACGAATAACTGTAAATTCAAAATCATTTTCTAAAATTTCAGTTCTTAAAGTATCTGCTTCAATAATTTCTGGTTTTAAATGATAACCTCCATCAACTTCAATTATTAACTTTCGGTCTAAACAAACAAAATCTGCAATAAATTGGTCAATTATATGCTGTTTCCTAAATTTAAAATCTTCTAATTTTTTACCTTTCAAAGACATCCATAAAACTTTTTCTGCTTCCGTTGGATTCGCTTTATTTTTATCTTTCAATTCTTTTAAAAGTGGATAAATTGATGCTCTGGCAGTTTCATATTTATTCCCTTTTGAAACTCCCTCCCTTTGGGAGGGCTGGGGTGGGCTTTCAAATGGATAATGCCATTGCGCATAGGGCATGGAACCTGAATCAAACCAAACATCAATCAAATCGGCTTCGCGTTTCATTGGTTTACCAGAAGCAGAAACTAATGTAATTTGATCGACTACATTTTTATGTAAATCGATTAAATCATAATTTTCTTCTGCCATATTTCCGATTTCGAAACCTGCAAATGGATTAGAAGTTTGAAAACCAGCAGCAACAGATTTTTCGATTTCATTGTATAATTCTTCTACCGAACCGATTAAGATTTCTTCTGTTCCATCTTCGGTGCGCCAAATCGGCAATGGAATTCCCCAATAACGTGAGCGAGAAAGATTCCAATCGTTGGCGTTTTTTAACCAATTTCCGAAACGACCTTCGCCAGTAGATTTTGGTTTCCAATTGATGGTTTCATTGAGTTCGAACATTCTATCACGAACTTCGGTGATTTTTATGAACCAAGAATCTAGCGGATAATACAAAATGGGTTTGTCGGTTCTCCAACAATGTGGATAACTGTGCACGTATTTTTCGACTTTAAAAGCCTTATTTTCTTCTTTTAATTTAATTGCAATATCTACATCAGCAGAACGTTCTGGAACTGCTTCGTTGTCGTTGTAATATTCGTTTTTGACATATTTCCCAGATAATTCTCCCAAACCTTGAATAAATTTTCCTTGTAAATCTACTAGCGGAACTAGATTTGAATTTTCGTCAAGAACCAACATGGGTGGGATTTCTGGCGATGCTTGTTTCGCAACAATTGCATCATCAGCACCAAAAGTTGGCGCAGTGTGTACGATTCCAGTTCCGTCTTCGGTAGTAACGAAATCCCCTGCAATTACTCGAAATGCGTTTTCAGCATTTTCATATGGCAAAGCCAATTTCATGAGTTGTTCATATCGAATTCCGACTAAATCTGAGCCTTTGCATTCTGCCAAAACTTGATATGGAATATTCTTGTCGCCTTCTTTAAAATTTTCAAAATCATGCGGTTCGGTTGAAACAAAAAATCCTTTTCCGAATTGTTTTCCGACTAGATTTTTAGCCAGAATTACTTTGGTTGGTCGGAAAGTATATTGATTAAACGTTTCAACCAAAACATAGTCAATTTTTGGTCCAACGGTTAATGCAGTATTTGATGGCAAAGTCCAAGGTGTGGTTGTCCAAGCCAAAAAAGCCCCTTCTGACTCCCCCAAAGGAGGAGAGATATGAAACGCTTTTGAAACTGTATTCTCTCCTGTTCCCCCTTTGGGGGCTAGGGGGCTAAATTGCGCTATAACAGTGGTATCAGTAACATCACGATACGAACCTGGTTGATTGACTTCATGACTACTCAGACCTGTTCCTGCTTTGGGTGAATACGGTTGAATGGTATAGCCTTTGTACATCAAATCTTTGTTGTAGATTTGTTTGAGAAGCCACCAAACCGATTCCATATATTTGGGTTTGTAAGTCACATACGGATCTTGCATATCGACCCAATAACCCATTTTCTCGGTTAGGTCGTTCCACACATCGGTGTAACGCATGACGGTTTTTTTACAAGCCTCGTTGTATTCTTCTATTGAGATTTTGGTTCCAATGTCTTCTTTTGTGATTCCCAATTCTTTTTCAGTACCCAATTCTACTGGCAATCCGTGTGTGTCCCAACCTGCTTTTCGTTTTACTTGAAAGCCTTTTTGAGTTTTATATCTGCAAAAAATATCTTTGATGGCACGTGCCATAACATGGTGAATTCCTGGTAAACCATTTGCAGATGGTGGTCCTTCGAAAAACACGAATGGTGTTTTGCCTTCACGAGAAGTTACCGATTGCTCGAATATGTTTTCTTTTTTCCAAAAATCAAGTACTTCTGATGCTACAGTTGGTAGGTCCAGTCCTTTGTATTCTCTGAATTTTGTGCTCATTTTACGTTTTCTAAAATCAATTTGCGAAAGTATGAAATTAAGTCGAAAGTCGAAAGTGCAAGTTGAAAGTTTTGTTTGAGTTAGGAATTACTTCGCCTTTTGGCTTTGTTTATTAAAAGTGTAAATATACAGTTTCGGGAGAAGGTATAAGGGCATTTAATAGATAGCCTGAACGCACTTTAAATCTGGTCATTAACAACTGCGCCAAAAAGAAAAAAGTTCAAATTTTCGATTTAATTTTTTCTAATTATTTATTTTCGAAAATAAATCCCACACAACAATTCCTGCACTAACGGCAATGTTTAATGAATGTTTGGTGCCGAGTTGAGGAATTTCAATAGTTCCGTCGCAGACTTCAATAGCATTTTGTGAAACTCCAAATACCTCATTACCAAAAACTATGGCATATTTTTTATTTTTTTCAATCTCAAAATCTTGAAGTAAGATGGAGTTTTCGACTTGCTCAATGGCATAAACGGCAATACTTTCTTTTTTTAGATTTTCAATAACTTCTAGAACGTTTGTGGCATATTCCCAGGTTACCGTTTCTGTAGCGCCAAGTGCGGTTTTATGAATTTCTTTGTTTGGAGGAACGGCTGTTATGCCACACAAATATATTTTTTCGATCAAAAATGCATCTGAAGTTCTAAAAACGGAACCAATATTGTTGAAACTTCTGATGTCATCTAAAACAATTATGATTGGTGTTTTACTTGATTCTTTAAATTCAGAAATTGATTTTCGGTTTAATTCGCTATTTTCTAGTTTTCTCATAACGGAGTAATGAGCAATTATTGCTCATTTGTATTAGATTTTTAAAAGTCAAAATTACATTTTATTTTAAGATTTTTTTCATGCAATAACTACTTTTTACACCAACATATTGAACCTAATTTTCAATAATTGAAAATCCTAAATTTTTCCAAAACGATGTCTTTGGGTCAATCTATTTAGGTTTCGAGAATGGTTCGTTAGTAATTAAATGCTCTGGTAAAAATTCCGAATTCTAAAAGTATTTTTGAAATAATTACTTTTCATCAAAAATTTAAAAGAGCAAATATTCGTTTTGTTTTTACTGTTTGAAAATTTGTTTCCATAAATTACCGAAATCAAACGCAACATAATTTTTTATAATAAATAATTATATTTTTAAAATTGCAATTGTATTTAGTAACTACAAAATCTATGTTACTCTTTCAGATTTTTATATCTGTATCAAATAATAAAACAAAATATATAAAATTTTGGTTTTCAAGAATGATCTAACTTAGTTTTATGTTACTATGAAAAGTCTTTTCCAATATCCTCAAAACTGTTGTGCAAATCTAATTTTGTTTCAAATTCTTTTTTATTAACAACATAGGTTTCTGATTTTGAATCATGCCAACCTCTTGATGGCGAGCCAAAAAATGTTAACGTATTAAATGGTAAAAGCCTGTAAAATGTTCTTTTTAAAATTACTGATGAGTTGGGTTTTGATCCATCTTCCATAACAACAATCGTACCTGTTATAAATTTTCCTACGGTTCTAGAAGTGAAACTTTCTAAAGGGACATAATAAATTATTGTAATTATTGCGCCTATTATGTAATCTTCTATTCTATTTGTGTTGTCTAATTTATCTTCAATTCCTTCTATTCCTAATAAAGATGCTATAATTATTAGAACAATTCCAAAAAGAATATAAACAACAACTTGAACAATAAAATCTATTAAATAATTTAAAAACCGTTGACCACTTGATGCTAATAAATCATCTGTAACATTAAATTCTTTTTCCATTAACTATTTATTTTTTAATAAAAAAGCAGTTACTGTAACAATAACTGCTTATATCATATTTTATGTTTTTGGTTTATGACCCACACATTTCACAATCTTCTGGTCCTGCATTTTTGGCTAGTTCGATCATGGCTTTGTATTCTTCGTTGGTCATTGCCGCGATTTCTACCTCAACTTCTGCTAAAACAGGCTGCTCTTTTACTTGAACGGCTATCGGTTCTGCTTTTTTGTCATTGTTTAATGTGAATTTTATTGCGTCAACTGCCGCTTTGGTTCTCAAATAGTACATTCCGGTTTTCAAGCCTGATTTCCAAGCATAAAAGTGCATTGATGTTAATTTGGAATAATTGGCATCTTGCATGAACAAGTTCAATGATTGCGATTGATCTACAAAATATCCTCTATGACGACTCATGTCGATGATGTCTTTCATCTTCATTTCCCATACTGTTTTGTAAAGTTCTTTCAAATCTTGAGGAATGTTTAGATTTTGCACTGATCCGTTTTCACGCATCAATTCTTGTTTCAAGGTTTCGTTCCACAAGCCTCGTTGTACTAAATCATTCAATAAATGTTTGTTAACGACAATAAATTCGCCAGACAATACGCGTCTTGTATAAATGTTAGAAGTATAGGGTTCGAAGGCTTCATTATTTCCTAATATTTGTGATGTAGAAGCTGTTGGCATTGGCGCTACTAACAATGAATTACGAACGCCATGTTCTAAAACGTCTTTGCGCAAAGCCGCCCAATCCCATCTTCCAGAAAGTTCTTCGTCTTTAATATTCCAAAGATTGTGCTGGAATTTTCCTTCTGATATTGGCGAACCTTTAAAACTTGAATAGGGTCCTTCTTCTTTTGCTAATTCCATTGAAGCGGTTACTGCTGCAAAGTACATGGTTTCAAAAATTTCTTGATTCAAAGTCTTGGCTTCATCACTTGTAAATGGTAACCGTAGCATGATAAACGCATCGGCCAAACCTTGTACTCCCAACCCAATTGGACGGTGACGTTTGTTCGAATTCTCACCTTCAATAACTGGATAATAATTTCTATCGATAACTTTGTTCAAGTTTCGAGTTACTCGTTTTGTAACTGTGAAAAACAAATCGTGGTTGAATTTTCCGTTTTCGACAAACATTGGCAACGAAAGCGACGCCAAATTACAAACTGCAATTTCGTCTTTCGAAGTATATTCCATAATCTCAGTACATAAGTTTGATGAACGAATGGTTCCTAGATTTTTTTGATTTGATTTACGGTTTGCAGCGTCTTTATACAACATATATGGCGTTCCAGTTTCGATTTGCGATTCCAGAATTTTTTCCCACAATTCGTGTGCTTTGATGGTTTTTCTACCTTTTCCAGCGGCTTCATACGAAGTATACAATGCTTCAAATTCTTCGCCATGTACGTCGTATAATCCTGGACATTCGTTAGGACACATTAAGGTCCAATTTCCGTTTTCTTCCACGCGTTTCATGAACAAATCTGATGTCCACATCGCAAAAAATAAATCTCTAGCACGCATTTCTTCTTTTCCTGTATTTTTCTTTAAATCTAAGAAATCAAAAATATCAGCATGCCAAGTTTCAATATAAATGGCAAAACTTCCTTTACGTTTTCCGCCGCCTTGATCTACATAACGTGCTGTATCGTTAAAAACTCGTAGCATTGGTACAATTCCGTTGCTTGTTCCGTTTGTACCACGAATATAACTTCCTGTTGCACGAACATTGTGAATAGAAAGTCCGATTCCGCCAGCCGACTGCGATATTTTTGCGGTTTGTTTTAGCGTGTCGTAAATTCCATCGATGCTGTCGTCTTGCATTGCCAAAAGGAAACACGAAGACATTTGAGGTTTTGGTGTTCCGGCATTAAATAATGTTGGTGTGGCGTGTGTAAAGAATTTTTTCGACATCAAGTCGTAGGTTTCTATTACTGATTTTAAATCATCAAGATGAATTCCTACAGAAACTCGCATCAACATGTGTTGTGGACGCTCTACAATTTTACCGTTTATTTTTAATAAATACGAACGTTCCAGAGTTTTGAACCCAAAATAATCGTAGTTAAAATCTCTTGTATATATTATGTGTGAATTCAAAAATTCAGCATTGGCTTGAATTACATTATGTACTTCTTCCGACAAAAGTGGTGCTTCTTGACCATTTCTCGGGTTTACATAATGATACATTTCGTTCATTGTTTCCGAAAAAGATTTGTTGGTATTGGAGTGTAAATTCGAGATGGCAATTCGAGCCGCCAATTGTGCGTAATCTGGATGTGCGATTGTCATTGAAGCCGCAGTTTCTGCTGCTAAATTGTCTAATTCTGATGTTGAAACGCCATCATATAATCCTTCGATTACTCTCATGGCAACTTTTACAGCATCTACCAAATCGTTCAATCCATAACACAGTTTTTTGATTCTTTCTGTGATTTTGTCGAACATTACTGGCTCTTTGTGCCCGTCTCTTTTTACTACGTACATAATTTTTTGTTTTGTGAAAAGGCAAATCCCTTTGCAATTTCGAGGTTAATTGTAATATTTATTTTTTGGAACTAATCTTGTTCCAGAAGTATCGGGACATTTCAACTCTTTTACAGACCTAACAGGTTTTAAAAACCTGTTAGGTCTCATAAAAAATTTTCCCTTTTATCGAGGCTAGTTGAGAAACATTAAGAAATTAAAATTCATTAAAATAATATCTGATGAATCTTAATTTCTTAATGTTTCAAAAAATCCTTTTTAATTTAAAAATCAGCGTCAAAAGTAATTTTTTGTGCTTCAACATCGGTGTTCATGACACCTGCTTTTTGGTATTCGGCCACTTTTTTCTCGAAGAAATTGGTTTTTCCTTGTAACGAAATCATGTCCATAAAATCGAATGGGTTTGAGGTGTTGTATTCTCTATCGCAACCCAATTCTACTAATAATCTATCGGCAACGAATTCTAAATACTGGGTCATTAATCCAGCATTCATTCCAATTAAGGAAACTGGCAATGATTCTGTAATAAATTCTCTTTCGATATTTAAAGCATCAACAATAATGCTTCTAATTCTATCTTTAGGAACTTTATTAACTAAATGATGGTTATGTAAATGCACTGCAAAGTCACAATGAACACCTTCGTCACGCGAAATTAATTCGTTCGAAAATGTTAATCCTGGCATTAATCCACGTTTCTTTAACCAATAAATAGAACAAAATGCACCCGAAAAGAAAATACCTTCAACTGCTGCAAAAGCAATTAATCTTTCAGCAAATGAGGGAGATTCTATCCATTTTAAAGCCCAGTCGGCTTTTTTCTTGATGGCTGGAAAAACTTCCAAGGCATTGAATAGTTCTGTTTTTTCGGCTTCGTCTTTTACGTAGGTGTCTATTAGTAGTGAATAGGTTTCAGAATGAATATTTTCCATCATGATTTGAAAACCATAAAAGAATTTTGCTTCCGCATATTGCACTTCGGAAACAAAATTTTCTGCCAAATTTTCGTTTACGATTCCGTCTGAAGCGGCGAAAAATGCCAGAATGTGTTTTACGAAATAACGTTCGTCATTATTCAACTTATTATTCCAATCATTCAAATCTTGTGACAAGTCAATTTCTTCTGCAGTCCAAAAACTGGCCTCCATTTTTTTGTACCATTCCCAAATATCGTGGTGTTTTATTGGAAAAATTACAAATCTGTTTTTGTTTTCTTGTAAGATTGGTTCAATTGCTGTCATATACTTGGTTTTTTGTTTTGATTTTAAGCAAAAATTTTATGTTTTCGCAGATTACAAAGATTGTAAATTTTTTAGGTAAAAAGTAGTCAAACTTATTCACAATCCGCATTAGTTTTTAACAACGAATGTATTTTATCGGGTTTATTTACTGGTCGCCATTTTACTGATATTCAATATATTGAAAACGTAAAAATCGTTAAAGTATTGTGAAATAAGGGAATTAAAAACAAAAAAATTAGATTTTACAAACAAAAACAAAAAATCTTTATTTATTAAAAAAATGATTTTAAACCGTAAAAAAAGTAAAGAAAAATAATAACTGTTAGGTTGAATTTCTTAATCAATAAATAACTATTGATTTTTTAATTCTTCTGCAACTTTTTCAAGTTCCATATACCAATTTTCGCCAAAGCGACGAATTAATGCTTCTTTTACAAATTTATAAACTGGAACTTCCAATTCTTTTCCTAAAGAACAGGCGTCGTCACAGATGTCCCATTTGTCATAATTAACCGCAGCAAATTCTGTGAAATCTTTTACTCGAATTGGATACAAATGACAAGAAACTGGTTTTTTCCAACTTACTTCTCCTTGATTATACGCTTGTTCGATTCCACAAAGTGCTGTTTTTCCGTCAAAAATAACATATGCACAATCTTTATTGTCAATTAAAGTGGTTTCCAAAGTTCCGTCGGTTCCAATAACTGATGTTCCTTGGGCTTCGATTGCAGCAATGCCTTCTTTGCGTAGAAATGGTTTTACTTTAGGGTAAATTTCGGCTAGAATTTTAGTTTCTTCCTCGCTCAACGGAGCACCAGCGTCGCCATCGACACAACAAGCACCTTTGCACGCTGAAAGATTGCAAACAAAATCTTTTTGAAGAATATCTTCTGAAACTATCGTTTTTCCTAATTGAAACATGATGCAAAGATATGTAAAGTTATTAGTTTACTTGTAAAAGAGGCAGTTGATTTTATTAAGAATTGCTATTTTGATGTTTAACTACTACAATGAATTGTGTTAACGCTAAAATATCGGATGTATGTTTTTAAACGCTAAAATAATTTTTGTTAAAACAAAAAATTGAACATAATGATTTTTTAAAAGTCTAAAAAATCATAGAACTTCTTTAAAGATACATTTCAATCAATCCTTCGGGTAAATCCATGAGAACTCTTTTGTTTTCGCGATCAATTTTTAATAAAAATTGATCAATCATTGGAACAAGAATTTCAACTTCGCAGTTTAAAACTTCGAAAAGCGGTTGTGCTGATGAATCATTAATGGATTGAATGATTCCAAAAACTCCTACTCGTTTGTCTTCGATTTCAAATCCAATTACCTCATGAAAGTAGAATTTATTACCCGAAAGTTTGGGCAAAGTACTTAAAGGTAAATACACTTCTTTATTTAAAATAGCATCTGCATCTTCCTCGCTGTTGACTTCTTCGAAACGAACTCTCAAAAAGTCATTTTTGTGCAAAGCACTATTTATAATAAAAAATGGAACCAAATTTTTGTTTAATTCAACAAAAATTGATTCCATGTTTTCGTATAACTCGGGTTCGTCTGTATCTAAATAGATTAAGACTTCTCCTTTGAAACTAAATTTTTTTGCGATTTTACCTAAATAGAAACAATCTTCTTTACGCATCGTCGCTAATCAATTATGCTTCTGTAGTTTCGTTACTTTCTTCGGCCGCAGGAGTTTCTTCTGTCGCTTCTTCTGAAACAACTTCAACTTCTTCTACAACTTCAGGAGTATTTGCTGCCGCTTCTGCTGCAACTGCATCTGCTAAACGCTTAGCATTTACTGCTTGCTCTGCTTTCAATGTTTTTGCTTTTGCGTCTGCTTGTGCTTTTGTCAATCCATCTTTTTTAGCATCTACTTTACCAGATTTTGCATCTAACCAAGTTGCTAATTTTGCATCTGCTTGCTCTTGAGTCAATGCTCCTTTGCGAATTCCTCCTTCAAGGTGGTGCTTTAATAGAGCTCCTTTGTATGATAGGATTGCTCTAGCAGTATCAGTTGGTTGCGCTCCGTTAAATAACCATTTCACAGCGGCGTCTAGATTCAAATCTACTGTTGCTGGATTGGTGTTTGGGTTGTAAGTACCAATTTTTTCAAGGTATTTACCATCTCTTTTTGAACGTGCATCTGCTGCTACTACCCAGTAAAAAGGTTTTCCTTTTTTACCGTGTCTTTGTAATCTAATTTTTACTGACATAATCTAATGATTAAATTTTGAGGTTCTCGACCTCTGTTAATTAAGTTTGCAAATGTAGTTTTTATTTTTGTATTAAAAAAACAAATCAATCATAAAAAAATCGTCTCAAAATGAGACGATTTTTCATTGGATCTATGTGATAAATTAGAATTTAAAATTTAATCTTGCAAAGATAAATCGACCATTTTGCCCAAATTGTGAAACATTTCTTGAATAGGCAAATTGATTGTTGTTGGATAAATCAATAGTTGAAGGAGCCGCTGTATAATCAACAGCACCAGATACAAGTCTTGGTCGAATAGCAGTTTGTTTAGTTAAATTCAAATCTGGATAAATATCTAAAAGATTATTTGCTCCAACTACAAATTTAATATTTTTGGTAACTGCATATCCTACAGAAAGGTCTGTAATTATTCTTGCACCCCAAATTGGATGTTCTGTTTCTAAGACCTGATTGTTAATTATTTCACCTGTTACTTTACCATCACCATCCACATCTGCTGTATTTGGGTCTGTAACGGCTCCAAAATATACATTTCTCAAAAAGAAATCAAATTTATTCACCATTAACGTATTTGTAAGATTTGCCTTGATTCTCGGAACTGCTTCCTCAAGATAAATTCTACTGGCTTCTGAATAATATCTATTGATTTGCCCTGTAGCCTCTAAAAGTGGTGAAGCTTTTATATCTCCAACTCGTTTAGTAGCAGAATATGTTGCTGCTAAATCTGTTTTCAATTTCATTCCTGTTCCAATATCTAATTTATGACTGATCACTAAATCAATTCCTTGAGATTTGGTGTCAATCGCGTTTGCGAAGAATGCCGCTGCTGTTGCCCCAGAGGCATCGAGTGCAATTTGTAGTAAACTTTGTGGAGTTCCTGCGGCAAATACCCCAGCTGGTCTTGCAAATTGGTCTGTTAAAACCACTCTATCTTTTATGTTAATCATGTAAGCATCTGCTGTAACCGTTAGTTTAGCACTAGGTATTTTTGCAGTAAAACCTATGCTAAAACTTTGTGATTCTTCTTGTTTTAATTTAGGAATACCTACGTTGTTTGACACAACATCATCATTTCTAAATGTACCAACTTCAAAAGGTAATCCGCCAACAAATTGGGTTGCTGTTGAACTAAAATTAATTTGATGTAATGACGGCGCTCTAAAGCCAGTAGCAAATGCACCTCTAAGATTTACATTATTATTTAATTTTAACAATGTTGCTAATTTGTAGTTTGTTGTTGTACCAAAATCATCAAAATTTTCTACTCGAACTGCAGCGTTTACTAACCATTTACTTGTTACATCGTATTCTAAATCTAAATAACCTGCTCTACTATTTCTTCCTTTGTTGACCTCGTTTGAAGGTTTGTAACCTGGGAAAACTTGAGAACCAAAAGGTCTTACGTTTCCAAAGAAATCTGTGGGTAAAGTATTTGCTGGAGAAGACGGTAAAACAATTGCTCCATTTATGTCATATCTGTTGTAAGAATCTGGCTCACCTGCTCTGATATCAAAAACTTCATATCGGTATTCTGCACCAAAAGCAACATTTAATTTTTCAAATTTTCTTGAAATATCTAAATTAAGAGTGTTTTGAAAGAAACCTAGATTTCCTGCATTGAAAGTGGTTTTGTTATTTCTTGATGTTGCATTGGCTGTATTACTAATTTCGTAACCAAATCTGTTCAATCCTGATACATTGCTCAAATCAAAATCCCAATTTTTAAATATTTTTCCTTTGAATCCTCCAGAAAAAGACGCATCTGTTATTTTTGAATTAATTTCGGGTAAAAATCCATTTGGATACAATCCTGTTAAAGTTCTAGATTGATTTGGCTTTCTGTAAAATCCTGCTGATTCACCGTTTCTGGAAGATAATCCTCCAAACATATAAAAATCTAATTTCTCTGTAATTGGAAATAAAGCATTCAAGAAAAATTGGGAACTCCTTAAAGTAGATTGTCCCACTCTCATGTTGAAATCTCTTCTCTGCAGGTTTCTTGCCACTAATTCTCCTTCTGTCGCATCGAAATTCAAAAGTGCTTGTAAACCTGTTGCTCCTCCAAGTGTCGTTGCGCTTGCAATATTAGATTGTTGTAGAGGTGTAAAATAAGTAACTTGTGGAGCAAAAGTTTTTATAGCATTTATAATTTGGGCTGTGTTTGGAGTATTTGTTATATTTCCAAATAAAGATGTAAGATTTACTCCTGAACTTGCGGCAACTCGTTCC
The DNA here is from genome assembly GCA_031431275.1 of Bacteroidota bacterium. Classification (GTDB taxonomy): domain Bacteria; phylum Bacteroidota; class Bacteroidia; order Flavobacteriales; family Flavobacteriaceae; genus Flavobacterium. Next base: position 14,913 of record JANPDC010000170.1, on the reverse strand, counting down.
ACGGCATTAAATCCATTAAAAATAGTATTATTTTCATCATTTGCTCTACTTGTTGCGTCTCTAAACTGAAGACTTGCAGTTAAATTTATAAAACTTTTATCTTTTCCAAGACTTGTTCCATAGTTTAAATCATATTGCATATTATTACCATCATTTCCACCTGTATTGTTGTTTGCTCCTTTTGAAAAATGACTTCCTGCAAATGCATTTAGTTCTAACTTGTTAGTTGCTTTTTTAAGATTCAAATTGATAACCCCTGCAATGGCATCAGAACCATATTGTGCGGATGCACCATCTCGTAAAACTTCAATTTTTTCAATCGCAAATGCTGGTATCGCATTCAAATCGGTTCCAACGGCTCCTCTACCCGGAGTTCCATTGATGTTTACCAAAGACGATGTATGCCTTCTTTTTCCGTTTAGTAAAACCAATACTTGATCTGGACCCAATCCTCGCAATTGTGCTGGATCAATGTGATCTGTTCCGTCAGCAACCGTTTGAGTATTAGATGTAAAAGACGGAGCGACCATGTTCATAATTTGATTTAGGTTTACTTGCGCACCCTGAGTTGCAATGTCTTTCATGACAATTACATCAATGGGCACCGCAGATTCTGTTACTGTTCTTGCGGGGCTTCTGGAACCTAAAATTACAACATCTTGCAATTTACCTGAACCAATCATAATTATGTCCATGCTTGGACCCGTTACAGTTACGTTTTGACTCTCCATTCCTACATAGGAAAATTTCAAAACATCTCCTATTTTAGCAGTTATAGAATAACTGCCGTCATAATCTGATGTAGTTGCTTTTGAACTTCCTTGAACCGACACGGAAACTCCTGGTAAATTTGTTTTTAAATCGTCTTTGATGATACCCGAGACTTTGTTTTCTTGAGCACTCAATACTATTGAAAGTAAAAGTGAAATTGTTAAAATTAATTTTTTCATTTTTTTAGTTGCTTTTTTAGTTGGTTTTTTAGTTGTTTTTTTAGTTGTTTTAGTTTTATCAAATATAGTAAATTATTTTAAGTATAAATTAATAATCTAATATCTATGAAAAACACTTTTAATTAAAGACTTAAATTAACGTTTAAAGACTTTGAATTTTTCTTTCTTTGAATTAACTATTTAATTTTTTAATACAAATCCTCTAACTCAAAATATTATTGTTTTATGTTGCTATTATTTTTTAAAATAACTATGTTTGTTGAAATTTACACAAAATGAAAAAAATAATTACTTGTTATGGTTTTTTAGTCCTGTTTTTATGTTCTTGTGAATCAGGAGTTAAATTCAACAATCCTTCAATAGAAGCATTACGTGGTCAAGAATTATGGACTGCACAAACGTACAAAGCGATTAGAACTTCTGGCGGGATGACTATTCAAGGCAATAAAGGCAATGAAACAATAATACTTCAAATCCCAACTTCTTCTCCTCAAACTTTCAACCTTGGATCAAACGCTTCTATTTTTGCTATTTTTGATAATAGAAATGAAGGTAATGTAAATAATTACAATACGGGTAGTACTGGTGTTGGTAGTGGTCAAATTAAAATTAATGAAAACAGTGGAGGAACAATTTCTGGAACATTTAATTTTATTGCTGTAAATACTGATCCATTATTAACTAATCCTGATAAAGTGAATTTTAGACAAGGAACATTCTACAGAATACCAGTATCAAATCAATAAAAAATTGTTATCAAAAAAACTATTAATTTTTAAATGATTTTCGTTTTTATCAATTATTTCACAATTAATGTATTAGATAGTAGTTTAGAGAAAAATATGATTACATTTGTTAAACATTTAAAATAATATATATGAATATTTTTGTAGGAAGTCTTCCTTTCAGTATTGAGGAAGCAGATTTAAGAGAGTCTTTCGAGGCTTATGGAGCAGTAGATTCAGTTAAAATTATCAGTGATAAATTTACAGGAAGAAGTAAAGGTTTTGGGTTTGTTGAAATGTCAAATGACGACGAGGCACAAAAAGCAATAGACGAATTAAATGGTGCTACTGTTCAAGGTCGTGCAATTGTAGTTAACAAATCTGAGCCAAAACCAGAAGGTGAAAGAAAATCTTTCAACAACAATCGTGGTGGCGGTGGATATGGTGGTGGAAACAATCGAGGTGGCGGAGAAAGCCGAGGTGGTGGAAACCGTGGAGGATACTAAATTCTAGATTTTCTTATATTTTAAAACCCATTCAACTTTTGAATGGGTTTTTTTAATTTATTTAGTTGAATCTTAACAAAAAGTAAAAATCGATTTTCTTAAAATAACTATCCACAACCTTTGTGAGTATAATACTATTGAAAGAATTATAGCAATTGACAATCCATTTTTTAAGATTTTAGATAAAACATGATGTTTTAATTGAATCAAAGATGTTTGATTAAATCTTTTCAGAAATCCCGAATCTAATTGTAGAATTTATATAATGTAGTTCATTTTTTTTCTAAAAAAACCCTATTTTAGTAAAAACAAAAAATTATTAAAATTTTAATCCGTATGTTTTTTTTAAATATTTTGTAATTTAAAACAAAAAATCCGAATATTTCTATTCGGATTCTGTGGTACCTCCAGGGTTCGAACCAGGGACACATGGATTTTCAGTCCATTGCTCTACCAACTGAGCTAAGGTACCTTGCTTTCGCGGGTGCAAATATAATAATGTTTTTTATATAAAACAAAATATATTTTTAAAAAAATCTATTTGTATCTTTGCAAATCAGAATAAAACTATGAATCTAGTTGTTGACATCGGAAATTCAAGAATTAAATGTGCTCTATTTAAGCAAGATAGACTATTTCAAACTTTTGTGGTTTTAAAAAATGAATTTCAAAAAAAAATTTCTGAAATCATTTTAGAACATGAAAAAATTGAGAATATAATAGTTTCTAGTGTTGGAAGTATTTCTGAAACAGATTTTATGTTTATCGAACAAAATGTTTTTTTTGTAACAAATGAGATTCATTTTCCGTTTAAAAATAAATATGAAACTCCAAAAACTTTAGGAATAGATCGTTTGGTACTTTCAACTGGAGCTGTTTTGAATTTTCCTAAACAAAATCGTTTGGTGATTGATGCTGGAACTTGTGTTACATACGATTTTATAAATGATAAAGACGAATATCTTGGGGGAGCCATCTCACCTGGAATTCGTTTACGGTATGAATCGCTCCATAATTATACTGCAAAATTACCTTTATTAACAATTGAAAATCCAGAAAGTTTTATTGGAAAATCTACATTTGAGTCAATACATTCTGGTGTCATAAACGGATTATCAAATGAAATAGATGGCTTTATACAGCAATATAAAGATCTATATTCAAACTTTATAATAATTTTAACTGGTGGAGATGCTGATTTTTTGGCAAAACGATTAAAAAACATCATATTTGCCAATTCAAATTTTCTGTTAGAAAGTTTGAACCAAACATATCAATATAATATCAAAAATGATTAAAAAAATAGCATTAATAGTTGCGTTATTTCTAAGTTTTTTAGGGTTTTCACAAGAAGGAACTTCATCTCCATATTCTTTTTATGGAATTGGCGATATCAAATTTAAAGGAGCTGTTGAAAACAGATCAATGGGCGGTTTAAGTATTTTTAAAGATAGTATTCACTTAAATCTACAGAACCCAGCCTCATTTGCAAGTTTAAAACGAACAACTTTTTCCATCGGAGGTAATCAAAATGAGTCCAAATTATCAACATCTTCTACGGTGGAATCCGCCAGAAGAACTTCTTTAGATTATATAGCAGTTGGTTTACCATTTGAAAAATACACTATTAGTTTTGGCCTAATTCCCTATTCATCAGTGGGATATAATATTCAATCAATAAATGCTGCTAGAACAGAACAAAACAATTTCAATGGTTCTGGTGGAATAAATAAAGTCTACTTAGGTTTTGGTTTTGACCTTAACAAAAATTGGAGTGTTGGAGCATCGTTCGAGTATAATTTTGGAAGAATAACTACAAATAGTTTATTTACTACAACGGCACAATTTAGCACACAAGAAACCAATGAATCGAATGGAACAGGTGGTAATTTCGTTTCAGGTGTTATGTATCAATCGACATTAAAAGGTAAAATCAACTATTTTGCTGGATTGACGTTTACAACAGAAAGTGTTTTAAACTTTGATAATACTAGAACAATTCGTTCACAAAGTCCTGTTTTTGATAATAGTATTGTTTTGAGCGGCGACGAAATTAAATCTAAGATAAATCTTTCAAACAAAGTAAGTTTTGGAGTTGGTATTGGTCAAATCAGAAAATGGCAAGTTGGAGCAGAAGTTATTTGGAGTCAAACCAGCAATTTCGGTAACAGATTTACTACTCAAAACTCAACTTATGAAAATTCTTCAAAGTTTATTGTTGGTGGATTTTATATTCCAAAATACAATTCTTTCAGAAGTTACTTCGAAAGAATCACATATCGAGGTGGATTTAACTACAAAAATACTGGGCTAGTTATTAACGGAAAATCTATTAATGAACAAAATATTTCACTCGGTTTGGGGTTACCATTGGGAGGAACATTTTCGAATTTGAATTTTGGTGTAGAATATGGCAAAAGAGGAACCCAACTAGCTGGACTAATTCAAGAAAAATATTTTAATTTTAGTGCCGCTTTGACATTCAATGATAGATGGTTTGTAAAAAGAAAAATCGATTAACTTTCAAGTATGAAATCACTAAAGACAAATAAACTCTTTTATATTGGAATGATTTTTCTTCCAATACTTATTTTGTCTTGTGAAAGTAACTTTAAAGAAATTCAAAAAATCAATTTTTCAGAATTTACACCTAGTGCCGAAGCAGAAGATTTTAATTTAAAATATACTGATTCTGGTAGAATAAAATCTATTTTGATAAGTCCAAAAATGCTTGATTATGGAAATGTAAAATACCCTTTTACTGAATTTCCAAAAGGTATTGATGTAACCATGTATGAAAAAAACGGCAAAAAGACTTTTATAACTTCAAACTATGCCATCAATTTTAAAGGAACAGATATCATTGATTTGCAAGGAAACGTAATAATAACGAATGAAGTTGGTCAAAAAATGACCACAGAGCAACTTTATTTTGATAGAAAAAACGAATGGTTTTTCACTGAAAAAAAATATAGTTTTACTTCGCCAGATGGTTCAATTAATGGCGAAGGTGTTGATTTTAGCAAAGATTTTAGGATTATGAACACACAACGACTTTCTGGAGAAGTTAACAGATCAAAGTAAAAATGATAAATTTCCACAAATACTTTCAATTTTTTTATCTAATCATTGCGGGTTTATTTTTGTACAATGGGATTGAACAACTAACAAAAGGCGAGGTATTTTGGGTTAGTTTTTTGTTTTGTGGCATGGCAATTTTTATGTTTTTCTTTAAAAGAAAATTTGCCAAAAAATTTGAAGATCACAAAAAGAAATAAGAATTTGTACTTTAAAATTGATTTTTTGATAATAATTTAAAAAAAATCAAAAAAACTTCGAAAATATAGTCTAACAACTTTAATTATTAAATAGATAATTGTATTTTCGCATCCTAAAAATAAAATTTAATACAAGAATAATGGCAATTTTATCAAAAATCAGATCACGCTCCGTACTTTTAATTTCAGTTATAGCGTTTTCTTTATTTGCATTTATAGCACAAGACCTTTTCAAAAAAGGAAATTTTGGGGATTCTACAAAAGACATTGGGTCTGTAAATGGCGAAAATATACTTTATCAATCCTTTAATGACAAAGTAATTAGTTTAGAGAAAAATGGACAAGGAACTTCAAACATACAAGCAGTAAATAAAGTTTGGGATCAAGAAGTAAATGTAGCACTTTTGACTTCGGAATTCAAAAAACTAGGATTAAGAGTTGGAAATAATCATATTGTTGATGCTTTAAAGCAAAATCAAAATATTGGCCAAAACCCTATGTTTTTGAATGAAAAAAAAGAATTTGATTTAGCAAAATTCAAGGAATATTTCAAATCAAATCCAGACATGGCAGAATCGTTCAAAAGTACCGAATCGGATGCCGTTTTGAATTCAAAATTTCAATTGTATTCTACCTTAGTTAAAGGTGGAAGTTACAGCACTAAAGCAGATGCAAAGGCACAGTTTGCTTTTGAATCAAATAAAGTTAGTTTTGATTTTGTTACATTACCATTTACATCTATAAAAGATACTGATGTAAAAATTTCTGATGCAGAAATCACAGAATTTATTAAAACCAATGAAAAAAAATATAAATCCGACGAAGTTCGTGAAGTTCAATATGCTTTGATAGAAGACAAACCTTCTGCAGCGGATGAAAACGAAACTAAAGAGGAAATCAACAAAATTCTTCCTGAGTTTGCAACGGCTTCAAATGTATCTGAATTTGTGAATTCAAATTCTGAAGTTGCGTATGATTCTACCTATGTTTCTAAAAATGATTTACCTGCAGATGTTGCTCCAATGTTGTTTGGGTTAGCACAAGGATCGGTTTCTGCTCCATACATGAATGGAAAATATTACAGTGTTTCAAAATCTTTAGGTAAAAAAGTTGGTGTAAAAGCAAAGGCAAGCCATGTTTTAATTGGATATGAAGGTTCAAAAGGACAAGGACAAAAAGAAAAAAGAACAAAAGAACAGGCAAAAGTAAAGGCCGAAGGAATTTTAGCACAAGCACTTGCAAACCCACAAGGTTTTATGATGTTGGCTTTTCAATTTTCTGAAGACGGTTCAGCGCAACAAGGTGGTGATTTAGGATATTTCGCTCAAGGGCAAATGGTTAAACCATTTAGTGATTTTGTTTTCAACAATGGTGTTGGAAAAATTGGTTTGGTGGAAACTGAATTTGGTTTTCATATAATTAGTGTAACAGATAAAGTAGATGGTGTTCGTTTAGCAACTATTGCAAAAAAAATTGCTCCATCTGAACAAACTTCTGATGCAATATACAATCAGGCAACTAAACTTGAGGCTGCTGCTAACGCTAAACCATTTGAAGACGCTGCTAAAGAAATGAAAGTTACATTAGCACCAGTTGCAAAATTCAAAGCATTAGACGAATCTGTTGGAACTTTAGGAACACAACGTCAAGTGATTCGTTGGGCTTTCAATAAAGAAACAAATGTAAATGATGTGAAGCGTTTTGAAGTTGCAAATCTGGGTCAGGTAATTGCTAAACTTAAAAAAGTAAATAAAGAAGGTTTGATGTCCGCAGAAGACGCTAGACCTATGGTTGAGACTATTTTGAAAAATAAAAAGAAAGCCGAATTACTAAAAGCAAAGTTAAAAGGAACGATTGAAACTGCTGCTAGTTCAAATGCTACGACGGTTCAAATGGCTCCTGACGCGACAATGCAAAATTCAGTATTGCCAAGTGCTGGTCAAGAACCAAAAGTTGTTGGAATTGCTTTTGCTACAGCAGCAAACAAAACTTCGGCTCCAATAATTGGAAACTCTGGAGTATTTATTATAAGAACTAAATCAATTGTAAAAGCACCAGTTGCAGATTTGAAACCAGTTTCAGATAAATTGAAACAACAAGGTGCAGGAATTGTAAATGGAGTTATTCCAGCATTGAAATCAGATGCTAAAATTGAAGATTATAGATCAAGGTTTAATTACTAGATTCTATTATTAACGATACCAAATCCCGACTAAAATCGGGATTTTTTTTTACCATTTCTCAAATTCTGAAAAGTTACTATTTTAAATCCGAGAACTTAGTTATATTTTTTGTTTTACTAAAACACAACCTTGTATTAGAATTCAATTATACCATTTAGGGCTTATAATAAAACTTGAAAAGAAATTATAACTAAAACTTAATAACTATTCTGTAAGAAGACTTAAAGAACAATTTTTGAGTATAACAATGAACTTCATAATGAAAACTGTTTTTAGTATTTCGCGTGTTAGAAATTAAATTTAAAATATTTATTATTATACCTCAACTAAAATTTAATTTGAAACCCAAAAGTGCAAATTGTATTTACAAATTTATGATTATGGTTCTAGAGTATTTTTTAATTTTAAACCAAGGCATAGTAGTTCATTTGTTTGAATGGTCATATTTTTTTAAATAAAATGAAAATGGTTTTGTAATAAAAATTTTTTGGTATAAAAAATGCCTCTCATTTCTGAAAGGCATTTTTAGTTTTTACTTAAATATATTATTTCTTAATGAATTTTTTAGAAAGTGTTTTATCATTTTCTGTTGCCTCAAAAATGTACATTCCAGCATCTAGATTTGAAACGCTAATTTCTTTTTCGTTCATGGATCCGGTTTTAACCACTTGACCTAATAGATTTGTGATTTGATAAGTGGCTTTAGTATCATCAGAATTAGAAATCGTTAACATATTTTCTACAGGATTTGGATATAATTTTAATTCAAAAACTTCATAAGAATTATCTGTTGATGCTATGGATGTTACTGGAGTTGCAGAAACAATATTTACGGTATAATCCTCAACCTGACCATATGTTAGGGTTTCACAAGAAGTTGGAATTCCATTGTATTTCATCGAAACTCTCATTCGTGTTGTTCCTAGAGTTGCTCCAGCAGGAATCGTAAAAGTTGCTGTAACTGGTGTTAATTGTGATGCCGATTTAGACACTACCATTTCTCCCGCTTCAGTAAAGAATCCATTTTTATTATAATCAATCCAAACACCATAACCTTCATTATATTTAGTAGATGTCCAAGTTGGAGTAATTGTTATTGTATATGTTGTTCCTCTTGTAACATTTGTAGACAATGATGTGAAATTTTCGTATCCTGCAGTTCCAGTTGATGTGTTGCTAATTGTTCCTAGAACTACTTTTCCTATTCTTTCATCTGCAGTACTATTACTAGTTGATGCGCAATATGTTACATTTGTTGAAGTAGCGAGTGTTGTAACACTAACCGAATTACTTGAAGCAGATAAATTTCCTGCTGCATCTTTTGCCTTGATTGTAAAAGCATAATTTGTAGATGCTGTCAATCCAGATACTGTTCCTGATGTTCCTGTAAGAGTAGTTACTAATACAGTTCCGTTGTATACATTATATCCTGTAACTCCAACATTATCTGTTGATGCTGTCCAAGTTAAATTTGTAGATGTTGCTGTAGTTCCATTTGCTGCCAACGTTGTTGGAGTTGTTGGAGCAGTTGTGTCTGTTGTTGTTGAAACATATGCAGCACCAACTCCAACTGCGTACCAAGCGTTTGTTGTGGCAATTACTTCTGCAGAACCAGCACCATATAAATCAACAGCAGATTGAACTCCTTTTAATCTAGCATCAGCATAAGTAGAATTTGCTGAGAGGTAAACACTTTCTAATCGATAGGCTATTTTAGCCGCTTTTGCTATTGTGATACCTGTTACATTATACGAACTTCCAATATCGTTAGTTCCAGATTTTCCTACTGAAAGAATATAAAACCAATGATTTAAGACTCCTGAATTTGTGTGAACACCGCAATAATCGTTTGATTGAGATGGAGTTCCACAATTGATAACTTTCCAGTTTGTTCCGCCATAGGTATCTGGTTGACCTTCTGCTTTTGGATTGCTCATTGATCGTAGAGCCGCATGATTAGACCGTCTTTCAATATCTTCGCCTATAAGCCATGTTTGTTTTCCTGTTGTTGCACTATTTTCAATACAAGCACCCCAAATATCAGAAAATCCTTCGTTCATAGCACCCGATTCTTTTTGATAAACTAATCCTGCCGTTTTTTCGCAAACTGCATGACCAATTTCATGACCTGCAACATCGATTGAAGTCAAAACATCGAAAAAAGTTCCTGAACCGTCTCCATAGGTCATTACTGAACCATTCCAGTATGCATTGTCGTATGCATTGCTGTAATGAACATAGCTTTTTATTGTAGCACCAGCATTATCATAGCTGTTGCGATTGTGAACAGATGTCCAATAATCATATGTTTTTTCTGCACCCCAATGTGCATCGAGTGCTCCATTATCCTTATTTGCATTTGCGAATTCTGCCGCTGTCCAATCGTTATTTACATCTGTGAAATTAACTGCTGATGCATAATTTGTTCCTTTCTGCATATTGAAAGTTTGAATACCGTTTCCGCGGGTATTATCAGATAATATATAGGAAGATCCACTCAATAAAGTTTGAATTGATTGTGTTCCTGAATATTTTGTTGCTGCATTTCCTGCAACAAATTTTGAATGTGCATTAGATTTTTCAATATGATTGTGACTCGATTTTGAACCATGAGAATATTTACCTAAATGTTTGATTGTGGCATTGTAATACAAGATATCACCTGATACTGCATCAATATATAAATCTCCACGTGAAACTGGATTTGTTGCATAGATATCAAACTTGTAAGCCAAACGCAAAACATCGGTTGTTCTGTTTTTGCCTTGTTCAGACATGTTTGGCAATAAAACCAATTCGCCAACTGGTTTTTGATAATTCATAAAGGCAGATTCTGCTTGATTTTCCCACATGTATTGTGTTGCTCCTGTATATTGAATTGCTTTATTAAAAGCATTTTTTGCAGATATTGATGGAGTTGTATTTGTGTTTTTAATAGTGTAGAATTCTCCACTCATAGAGGAAATTTTACCGTTTTTTGAATGTAATGTATATGTAGCGTATTCTACTTTAATACCTTGTTGAAATAGTTGAAATTTTTGATGAGTAAATCCTTCGTTGTCTGTTTCACTTTTCAAAATAGAATAATTTTGATTTTGTTTTAGACCTAATTGTTCCTCAAAAATTTGTTTTGAATCACTGGTTTTGTAGTTGGATTTTTCGTTGAATGTAATCAAACTAGGCAATCCATTTTCGCCTTTAGTTTTTTGATTCACTCTTTTGTCTGCTTCTTGTGCAAAACTCGAAATACTAAAAAGCGAAATCGCAGCAAGCGTTGCGACGCTAGATAATGTTGGTTTCATAATATTGGTTTTAGGTTGGTTAATAACTACTAAAGACAATTGGTTTAGGTTGTCTTTTAAATTTAGTAATATGCTAATTTATGAATTATTTATTTATATTAAACATTTATTAAATAAAATTTATTCGAAAGTGCATTTAATCGATTTATTTTAACTTTAATCGATTTTTTATTTTAAAATGATGATTCTTGAAATGAAAAAACACAATATATTGATTTTATATTGTGTTTTTGTTTATCTTTTTTGTTTTTATGTTAAACAGACATTTCGAAAATCTCTCCCTCAATAATTAATTCTGCTTCTGTTGAAGCGATAATTTGTTCTACTGTAACTCCTGGTGCACGTTCTAAAAGTTTAAACCCAGCAAGGGTAACTTCTAAAACAGCAAGTTCGGTAACGACTTTTTTTACACAGCCTACTCCTGTGAGTGGTAACGTACATTTTTTTAGAATTTTGCTTTCACCCGCTTTGTTTACATGCATCATGGCAACAATAATATTTTCTGCTGATGCTACTAAATCCATTGCTCCTCCCATTCCTTTTACCATTTTTCCTGGTATTTTCCAATTCGCAATATCGCCATTTTCTGAAACTTCCATAGCGCCAAGAATTGTTAAATCAACGTGTTGACCTCGAATCATTCCAAAACTAAAAGCCGAATCAAAAAAACTTGCTCCTGGCAATGTTGTGATGGTTTGTTTTCCTGCATTGATTAAATCAGCGTCTTCTTCTCCTTCAATAGGAAAAGGTCCCATGCCTAATACTCCGTTTTCTGACTGAAATTCAACGGCAATATCTTTACGGACATAGTTTGCTACTAATGTTGGAATTCCTATACCTAGATTTACAAAATAATTATTCTGAACTTCTTGTGCAATGCGTTGTGCGATTTGTTCTTTTGTTAGCATGGTTTTTAACTATTATTTTTTTGAATTTGGCAAGAAATACTAAGTTATTTGTATTTGTAAATAGAGTGTTTATAAATTCTATTCTCTTTTTCTGACCGTTTTTTGTTCAATGCGCTTTTCATACTTTTCGCCTTGAAAAATACGTTGTACTAAGATGCCTGGAATATGAATTTGGTTTGGATCTAAATTCCCTGCCTCAACTAGTTCTTCAACTTCGGCAATTGTAATTTTTGCGGCTCCACACATACATGGGTTAAAGTTTCTTGCAGTTCCTTTGAAAATTAGGTTTCCTGCAGTATCACCTTTCCATGCTTTTACAATAGCAAAATCGGCTTTGAAAGCGTGTTCCATTACATGCATTTTGCCATTAAACTCTCGTGTTTCTTTACCAATTGCAACTTCAGTTCCAAATCCTGCAGGTGTGAAAAACGCAGGAATACCCGCTTGAGCCGATCTACAACGTTCTGCTAATGTTCCTTGAGGAATTAGTTCTACGTCAAGTTCTTCTGAAAGCATTTGGCGTTCGAATTCGGCATTTTCGCCCACGTAAGACGATATCATTTTTTTGATTTGTCTTTTCTGAAGTAATAATCCTAGTCCAAAATCGTCAACACCAGCATTGTTAGAAATGCATATTAGATCTTGTGTTTCTTTTTTTACAAGTTCGGCTATAGAATTTTCTGGAATTCCACATAAACCAAATCCTCCGAGCATAATGGTATTTCCGTTTTCAATTCCTGCTAATGCCTCTTGTACATTGTTGACTTTTTTATTAATCATATTGAATTGTGGTGTTACGATTTTATAAATATAATTGTGATTGATGATTATAATTCCTTTACAAAAATAATGTTTAAAATTAAAAGAAGTTATAGTCAATAAATTTTTTGATGATTCGATGAGTTTTAAATATAACTCTTGAAGGCGTCACTTTCAAAATACTTTAACTAGTTTTTTAAAACTGCTCCTTCAAAAAAACTTACTTATCTTGTCAAATGTAGGGAAATCAAATTCATTTACTACTAAAATACTATCAAAAAAAGTCGAGGTTTTCTGATAATACCCAAAATCAAAAAGTCACTTTTTTAAAGAAAACAAAAAACAATTGCTTTTGGCTCTTGACAGAGATGTAATAACTTACAACAACATACGACCTCAATTTTCATTACAAGGTAATACTCCAAACGAAACTTATGCTGGCAAAACCATCTACATTACTATCTATAAATCCCACTTTGAACCACAAAAAGCCTTGATAACAGATAAAAACCAACAAAGCAAATGTAATTCTTGTCTGTTTTAATGATATTTAGAAAATACAAAACCCAATATTGCATTTTTTTAAATACTGGATTTTGATTCATATCAAATCTTATGTTCCGTTTATTACATTTTTTGTAACTCATTCATTTACATCAACAATTCATTATATGGAAACATTTTTTATAAAAGTGCTGTGTGAAAAGCAGTCCATTTTGATGGTGGGTAGGGTGTTGCTGTCTGAATCTTGACTTTCCTAGACGAATATTTGAACTATCGTAATTTATTGTTTCTTTAGGTAAAACTTTTTATTTACAACTCCGTTTACTACACTATAAAGTCTTGTGCCTTTTAATACAAATTTTAGAGTGTCACGAGGATACATATTTCTTGATGAATCCAAAAAACAAGTAATTTGATTTTTTTCTATTATATACCGACCTTTAGCAAAATTACCTATTGTATGTATTTCAGTTTTTTCAACTGTATTATCTGAATTTAGTTTTATTTGGAAAAAAGCGCTTTTATCCTTTGAATGATTGGAACTATATGTGCCGTAAATAGGCTTTCCACATGAGAAGAACGTTAACATACTTATCGATAAAAATATTTTCTTCATGATTATAATGGATTATATGTTGCATTACCAATCCTAAAGGCAGCATTATACTTATCAGCATAAGATTGAGGATTTGCCTTTATTTTAATTGCATCTGGTTTATTTTAGTTAACTTTAATCCAATGAAAATTATCAATTTGTTGATTGTTAAACAAATAAATCAAATAATCCTTTTTAATTACAAAAAGTATTTCTTTTTTGTTTTCATTATCCACTAGTTTCAATGTATCATTTTTAACTTTCCATACTCCATCTGTTTTTAGAAATTTAAAAGGAATGTTTTTTTTAGCAAATTTTTTTGAAATAAATTTTTGCTTTATCAAATTGTACTCTTGGTTTTCTTTTAATTCTAGAACATTAACCTCATAAGAATATCCTACTGCGTTATTAGACTCTGAAGCAATTCTATAGATTTGATCTTTATTAATTTGTCCATAAAATATATTTGTATAAAAAAAATAAGAAAAAGTATTTTCCTCATATAATTAATTTTTAGGTTTAACAAACCGATTATTTGCTATAATTCCATTTACAATTAGCAAAATCACTACTTTTTTTCAAGCGTTTGTCTTTTGCATTTTAGTTTAGTAGTGGGAATACGTTTGAAACTCTCACTACCTTTTTATTTTCAAATACTCGAACTAGCGATGGCAATTATTGTTCCTGTCTGATTTTTTTGCATTTTACTTTTACATTTAGGAAAAATTCATAACAGATTTTTTTTTCTTTATCAATTAACTGATAAAATTTAAATTGATTTATACTGCCTGTCCATTCATCATGCCTAGATTTTATTAATATGAAATTTTTATTTTGATAAAAATTTGCATTTTTGTAATCGCACATAAACCCATTAAATTTAAAAACTGTACTATCCTTTATTGTAATTTTTTTTAGTAAGTTTTTTTTATTATTATAAATCACATTTCTATCATGTTTATTTTTTTCAGTACTAGAAAATTGATATGATAATTTTAAAGTGTCTTTTTTGATTTTGAATCCAAAAGATAAACTGTCAATATTTATTATATCGTAACTTTCTGGAGTTGCTACCTTTGATAGGACAAAAATAGTTCGCCCAATTACCATTAACTTTACAAGATGGAAAATCAAAAAAGGAATTACAGTTTAGAGTTTAAATTAAAAGCAGTAGAATTAAGTAACCAGCGGGGAAGTTTATCC
>JANPDC010000169.1:0-31562 GCA_031431275.1 Bacteroidota bacterium | reverse complement strand
ACTTTACCACTTTCGGTTTCGGGAATTATTTTAGGAAGTTTCTATGCATTGCGACCAACAGAAAATATTGATACTCCGACTGAAGTTTTTAGTTGGAAAATTTTTAGTTTAGCATTACTGACTACTTTAGGTTTACAGATTTTATCAAATTTTGCTAACGATTATGGCGATGGTGTAAAAGGAACTGATAATGAAGATCGAATAGGTCCCAAAAGAGCCATTCAGTCTGGCGTTATTTCAGTAAATGCAATGAAAAATGCCATAATTTTAACTTCAATTTTGACACTGGGAGTTTCGATTTTATTGATTTATTATTCTTTTAGAAATTCAAATCTTGGATATTCATTATTCTTTCTAATTCTTGGTATTGCAGCAATTGTGGCTGCAATAAAATATACTGTTGGCAATTCTGCCTATGGTTACAAAGGATTTGGAGATGTTTTTGTTTTCATTTTCTTTGGTTTAGTAAGTACCATTGGAGTGAATTTTTTACATTCCAAGCAACTTGATTTTAATTTATTTTTACCAGCAACGGCCATTGGATTTTTAAGTGTTGGGGTTTTGAATCTCAATAATATGAGAGATATTGCATCCGATACAAAAGCACAAAAAAATACTATTGTTGTAAAAATGGGAAGTCAAAATGCCAAGAAATATCACTATTGTTTGATAATTTCGGCAATGGTCTTAATGATTGTTTTTGCGATTTTAAATAACTTTAATTTTGATCAATATCTGTTTTTGTTAGTGTATATTCCATTAACAAAACATTTAATTACAGTTTACAAAAATCAAGAACCAAGGCTACTTGATGCTGAACTCAAAAAATTAGCCTTGAGCACTTTTGCACTTTCGGTTTTGATGACCATGTGTTTGATTTTTCTAATTTCGGATATCATTATGAATTTTAATTATTAAAAAATGAAAATAACATTTCTTGGTCACGCATCACTAGAAATTCAAGTTAGTGGTAAAAAATTGCTAGTTGATCCTTTTATTTCAGCTAATCCGAAAGCAAGTCATATAAATGTTAATGAATTGAAACCAGATTATATTTTGCTAACACATGCCCATCAAGATCATACGCTAGATGTAGAGTTTATTTTGCAAAACAATCCCAATGCAATTGTAATTTGTAATGCGGAAATGGCAACTTATTATTTATCTAAAGGCTATAAAGCACATATGATGAATCACGGTGGAAGTTGGAAATTCGATTTTGGGAAAGTAAAATATGTAAATGCAATTAATTCTAGTTCCTTTGCAGACGGGACTTACGGGGGCAACCCAGGTGGATTTGTGATTGAAAGTGAGCACAAAAACATTTACATTGCTGGAGATACGGCACTTTCTATGGATATGAAATTGATTCCAATGCGAACAAAACTCGATTTGGCTATTTTACCGATTGGCGATAATTTCACAATGGATATTGACGATGCAATTATTGCTTCTGATTTTGTTGAGTGCAATAAAATATTGGGAATTCACTACGATACTTTTGGTCTAATTGAAATTAATCATGACGAAGCCAAAAGAAAATTTTTTGATGCTGGAAAAGATTTGATGTTACTCGAAATTGGTCAAAGTATTGATTTATAAATCAAAAATAGTTTCGAAAATTTAATTTTAAATTCAATGAAAAAATGGCAAGAAAGAGCCGAACTTTTATTTAAAAAAGAAGGTTTAAATAATTTACAAAACTCTAATGTTTTAGTTGTTGGATTAGGCGGAGTTGGATCGTTTGCCGCTGAATTTTTAGTTCGTGCAGGAATAGGAAAACTAACTATTGTCGATGGCGACACAGTAGATATAACTAACATTAATAGACAATTGCCAGCATTACATTCAACTGTTGGTTCAACTAAAGTAAATGTTGTTGGTGATCGATTAATGGATATTAATCCTGAACTAAAATTAACACGAGTTGAAGAATTTCTATCGCCCGAACGAGCATTTGAGATAGTTACAGAGGATTTTAATTATGTTTTAGATTGCATTGATAGTGTAACGCCAAAACTCAATTTAATTATTGCTTCTAAGAGAAAAAGAGTGAAAATAATTTCTAGCATGGGTGCTGGAGGTAAAATGGAAGCGGCTAAAGTTCATGTTTCATGTATCACTAACGCAACAAATTGCATGTTGGCAAAAACCATCAGAAAAAGATTAAAAGCGGTAAAAATTGATAAACTAAAAGTAGTTTCATCTTCAGAAATCCAGGACGAAAGCAGTCTGAAAATGACTGATGGAACTAATTTTAAAAAATCTTTTTATGGAACAAACAGTTACATGCCCGGACTTTTTGGTTTGTATATGGCTGAAACGGTAATTAGATATTTATTGAAATTGAAAGAATAAATTATCTCTCAAACAATCCTAAGGTTCCACCAACCCAGTCTTTGTCTTTATTGAATTTAACGCCAATCATTTCACCACGGCTCAATCGGACTAAATTGCACAGTAGAGTAGGAGCAACATCGTCTTTTTTCCAAACGCAAAGTACTCGAACTTCTGCTTTTACTTTTGCATCTGGTGCTTGAACAATCGGAATATAATTTACTTTTTTCTGTAAAATATATAATTCTTTATCAACAACGGCTTCAATATCTTCTTTTTTGACATGGAAAATTACTCCAGTTCCCGAAAAAGAAAACAATGGTTTAAGCACATAGTTTTCTAAATCGCTCGGTATTTCTTTCAAGTCGGATAATAAAGTGGTTTCAATGAAATATTTACCTTTTAATAATGGTAGAATGAATTTCGAAATTCTAAAGAACCAATTTGGGTGTCCAGCCCATTCAACTTCTAAATCATCTGAAAAACTGAAATCAAGATTCAAATCTTTTCTTAATTCTAATTCGTCAAAAATTACTCGATTGTATATTCTTTTTACTAGAATTTCTTGATTATTTTCATTTTTGTAAAAAAGTTGTTTTCCTTTTTTAATAATTTCAGTAACACAAATTATCGGAATTCCAATATCACGTTTACAATAATAAAAATCAATTTTTGTGTTTTGTTTTTCAGGTTCAATTTCTAGCAGAATTACATTTTCTTTAGGATGATTATTGCAAATTGCTTCTTCTATAATTGATACATATTCCTCAGTAGAAATTCCTTTTATAAAAGGTGTTAACGCTTCTATAAAAGGATAATGATTCTTGAATTTATCATACAGAATACTTTGATAATTAAACAAACTAGGAAATCCTTGAACTTCGATTAATTTTGGAACTACTTCGCCATCTTCTTCACAAATTCCAAAATCAATTGCTAAAAAAGTAGTATGTTTATCTTCGTTTGGAACTTTTGAATTTAACTCTAATGCTTTGTTTGTTAATTCATTAAAGTCGTCTTGTTGAATTAATTTTATAACATCATTACAACCTTCAATCAATTGAGATTTTAATTCATTTGAAATAAAAAAAGGAGTTTCTGCCATTCTAAAAGTAGGCAAATAATCAAAATCTGATGCAACATCATCTTGAAATTCTTGATATTTCTTTAATGAAAATTGTTCGTTGAAAAGTGTTCTGTATTTATTTATCATTTTTTTGAATTAAAATTTAGACACCATCTAAAACTCGAGTATCTATAAATTCGTATTCTTGATTTGACATTTCCATACTCATAGATTTTGCTTTAAACTTTACGTTATTGGCATCTAGTACTTTGTAGGTGTATGTGTCAGTCATTTTACTATTGTTGTGATATTCATGAAAAACCCCTTTATCATCAACCCACCAGCGACCTTTTTCAGAAAAATTATCGACTACACTATCTTTTACTGTTGTAAAAAGTAAAACAAATGTTCCGTCTTCAAATCGATGCATAATCCAGTTTTTTGTCATTCCTTTTTCTTGCCCATCTTTTTCTGAACCTGACCAAGTTCCAAATAAATTTGGATCAGTTTTTTTCGTTTCTTGCTGAGAAAAAGAAACAATATTGAATAGTAAAAGAGCGATAATTAGATATTTTTTCATTTTTTATATTTTAATTACTTAATATTTTCTTAGTAATCATCAAATCATTAATGGCAATTTTCAAGAAATTTGGAATTAATGTTTCATTGGTTTTATAAATTTTTTCTTCGTCCAATAAATCTTCAAGCATGTCACGAAACTTGGTTTTGCCTTTCATAGCAATAATCTTTTCGCGAGTTTCTTTTTTCTTCAAGTTTGCAATAAAACTCAAAGCATCGGCTTCGGGGTGAAATTGCGTTCCAAACATGTATTCTGAGAAACGAACTGCCATAATTGCACGCTCATATTGAACATGATCACGTATTTTTTCTAACGAAATAATTTTTGCACCTTTCTTCTTGAACATACTCAATTTTGGTTGAACTACTTGATAATCACGAGAATCAATGGCGTAAAACGGATCTGATAAACCTTCGTAAATTGGATCATTATGGCTTTCGGCAGTTTTATGAATTTTCATAACGCCAAACGAAGTGTCTTTTCTTTTGGTAATTTCGGCTAATCCAAAATGTTTGCAAGCCATTTGAAAAGAATGACAAATAAACAAAACGTGCTTTTTAACAACCATTTCTTTATTCCATTCTGTCAATTTATCAATAAAATCGTAATATTTTAAATCCCAATTGCCGTCACCAACTAATGGATTTCCTGGTCCACCAGTTGAAATGTAAATATCAAATCTTTTAATATCTGGAAATTCTGATTTTCCTCGAACATCAAAAATTTTGAACGTCACGATTTGATTAAAACGGTTAATAATATCAATGATACAACGCATTCCTTGATTGGGTTCGCCGTCGTACATATCTAAAATTGCAATTTTTATGGTTTGTTCACTCATGTTAAAGTAGGTTTGATGAAATTTCGTTTGCAAAAATAGTTAAAATGTATTAAAAAGCCGATGAAATACCTAAAAATTTCAAAAGTCAATTTCAATTTCAAAAATCAATTTTAAAAATTACTTTTAATTTCAAAAATCAAGTTTAAATTTTATTTTAGTAAACTGAAAACTGTTACTGGCTACTTTCTTAAAGTCCTTTTGTAAATTCGCCAGTTATAAAGTCTACGACTTTTGATAAATCTCCTGTTTTTTCGAAAACTGCTAGTTGTTTGTCGGCTCCTGTTCCTTCACGCATCATGGTATGAACATAATTTATTTGTTCACGACTTCCTAATTCATCGACAACATCATCAACAAAATCAAGTAATTCGCCTATCAAAAGTTTGGTTTCTATTTCTTTTTGAAGTCCGAAGTCAATCATGTTTCCTTCGATTCCATAACGTGCGGCTCGAAATTTATTTTCTTTGATTAGTGCAATTCTGTACATATTGAAACTGGTGTTTTGCACATTCAATTTGTATAGTTTTGCAACAATTGCTTGAATAATTGCCACGATACACATGGCTTCGTCTGTTGTCAAACTCATATCGCAAATGCGAAACTCAATAGTATCATAAAAAGGATGCAGTCGCAAATCCCACCAAATTTTCTTCGGATTATCGATACAATTAGTTTTCACTAAAGTGTCTAGATAATTATCGTAGGACGAAACTGAATCGAAATATTCAGGTAGACCTGTTCTTGGAAATTTATCAAATACTTTGGTTCTAAACGATTTATAACCTGTGTTTCTTCCTTCCCAAAATGGTGAATTGGTCGATAGCGCAAAAATATGTGGTAAGAAATAACAAGCCTGATTCATTAATTGCAAACCTTGTTCTCTGTTTTCGATTCCGACGTGACAATGCATTCCAAAGATTAAATTCGAACGTGCAGCATCTTGCAACTCATTGACAATGTTGTGATAACGAGGATCATCTGTAATAGGTTGGTCTTGCCATCGTGAAAACGGATGCGTTCCAGCGCCACCAACTACCAAATCTTGTTTGGCTGCTAATTCAACAATTTTAGAACGCAGAAATTTTATTTCTTTTTCGGCTTCGGCTACATTTTGACAAATATTGGTACCGACTTCAACAACCGATTGGTGCATTTCTGCTTTGACTTGCTCGTTTAGAATTATTTTGGCACCATCGACAATTTTGGATAAATGCGATCTTAAATCTCTTGTTTGTGGATCAATAATTTGATATTCTTCTTCTACACCTAGTGTGAAAATTGGCAATTTTTTTGACATATTTTTTTTTTCAGGTTTCATGTTTAAAGTTTCAAGTTGTCAATGCTTGTTCAATCATTTTATGCAACTTGAAACTTTAAACATGAAACAAATTTTTACTTACATGCATCTTTAATGAAAGTTCCCCAAGTCAGGTTCATTTTTCCTGGTTTTTGTTTTTTGGCTGCGGCTATTGCCATGTTTGCAGCGGCTTCGACAACCCATTCAAAATTTTCTGCTCCAACTGATGTTAATTCTGCATCGGGTGCTGGATTTCCAAAATCGATTGCATACGGAATTCCGTCACGAACTGCAAATTCTACAGTGTTGAAATCATATCCTAGACCTTTACAAAGTCTTAATGTGTAATCTTTTACGGTTGCCAATAGTTTTTTTGATACTGGTGGACCATCGATTACATATCGCAAATGATGTGGGTTTCTTGGTTCGTATTGCATGATGTGAACATCTTTTCCGCCCAAACAATATACTCTGAAATATTCTGTAAAGACAATTTCTTCTTGCAACATCATTACTAATTGTCCTGTTTCTTGGTGTTTTTCCCAGAATTCTTCTTTGTTTTCTAGTCTGTAAACATTTTTCCAACCGCCACCAGCATAAGGTTTCATGTAGGCTGGAAAACCAATGTAATCAAAGATTCCTTCCCAATCCATTGGATAGGCGAGGTTTCTGAAAGATTTTCCTGTTGTATCGTCTGGATGTTGTGCTGATGGAAGAATTACGGTGTTTGGTAGTGGCACACCTAAGGTATCGGCTAATGAATTATTGAAAAATTTATCGTCTGCGCTCCACCAAAATGGATTGTTGATAACATTGGTTCCGGTTAATGCGGCATTTTTTAGATAGGCACGATAAAAAGGAACGTCTTGAGAAATTCGGTCGATTATTACTGCATATTCGCCATCTTTGTTTTGAACTACTTTATTGATTGAGACTGCTTCGGCAATGATGTCTTTTTCGTTTTTTGAGTTTACTCGGTCAATAAATGCTTTTGGAAAGGTGTCTTCCATTCCAAATAAAATTCCAATTTTTTTCATTTTAATATTTTTTAATTTAGTTAATGATGTTTTATGCAGTGTGTTTTTTGCGTTAGGGATAAAAGGGAAAATCCTTTTTTAAATTGCTTTTTTTGCAATTTTAAAAAGATTTGGAATGATAGCCCGACCTCGTTTTTTTCTAACGAGGTAACGCCCCAATTATTCTAAAACTTGATTCGTGATAAATAATGTGGGAACATTTCTTTCCAAACTGGCCAGTCGTGTTCACGGTCTTGTCGAATATCGAGCCAATGATTTATGTCTCGTTGGGCTAAAACTTTGCTTAATTTTAGATTGGCATCAAGGCAAATATCCCAGTTTGATGTGCCGAGGCAAATGTCCATATTCCAGAGTTCACGGTCGTTTAGTCCATATAAATAGTCCTCGGGCGAGTTGTAGAAAACGTCGTCGTTGTGAAAACCATCCATAAAACTTTTTATACTGAATGCGCCACCCATCGAGAACACGTGGCTGACATAACCTGGGTGACGAAAGGCGAAATTGGCCGCATGATAGCCTCCAAAACTGCAACCTGCAACGGCTACTTTACCTGCATGTGTGTTGTTTTTGACTTTTTCGACGATTTCGTGACAGAGCATTTTATCGTACCAAGTGTGGTTTTGAATGCGGTGAACTGGATGGATGTTTTTGTTGTAAAAACTTTCTTTATCGATGCTTGATGGACAGAAAATCTGAATCAATCCTTGTTCTATGTACCATCTTGCAGATTCAATTAGACCTTGGTCTTTGTTTTCGTGATAACTTCCCATTGATGTTGGAAATAGTATAACGGGGTATCCTGAATGTCCAAAAACCAACATTTCGACTTCGCGATTGAGGTTTGGGGAATACCATTTGAAGTGTTCTTCTCTCATGAAATAAATTTTAAACAAGTTTAATGAAATTATTTAAAATTTAATTGTTTTTATTCAATTTATAATGTTAATTATTAAAATCATTAAAATATCATTATAATTTTAACAAAATCATAAGAAAGATAATGTTAGAGCCAAAATATTACATTTTAATCAAAATTAAATGAGCGTTGTGAATATTAAATAGAAGTTTTTGACTACAAATATTGATTGATTTCTGCTTGAAATTTGTTTATTTAGTTTTTTCTAGAATTTGAAGTTGACTTTTTAGTCTTTCAATAATCATTGTGGTAATTCTTCTGTTGATATTTGAAGTTTCTTGTTCGTAAATTTTATATTCTTCGAGTGTAAAAAGACTGGTTATATTTCCTAATAGATAACTTCGGAATTTCATGTCTTTTTGAATGGAATTTTCTATGTAATCCATTTTTTTTAAATTCGAAAATTGAAAGAAAACATTTTTCTGTTTTTCGGCATAGTTTAAAAAAATTACAATTAATAAATCATTTTGAAATTTTAGAATGGGTCGTAACACTTGATTTTGAAAGCGTTCTTGAATTGATGTTGATTCTGATATTGTTCCGATTGATTCTCCCCTTATTTGTAAAATTAACGAATTTCTAGTTTCCATTTTTTGTTTAAAAATACGAAATCCAACTTTGTTTTTAGAGTTGTAATTCAAAACTTATTAGTAATTTAGTGTTTACAATTATAAAAAGAATAAAAATGAGATTTCATACACGAAAATGGGTTAAACCCGAAGATTTGAATCCTAATGGTACTTTGTTTGGAGGGAAATTATTGGCTTGGATAGATGAGGAATTGGCTTTGTATTCGATTATTCAACTAGAAAATTCAAGAATTGTTACCAAACACATGTCTGAAATTAATTTTAGAAGTTCTGCTAAACAAGGCGATATTATTGAAATTGGAATTGATGTGGTTAAATTTGGAAATTCATCAATTACGCTCAAATCTGAAGTACGAAATATTATGACTCGCGAAACCATTATTACTATAGATTCAATTACTATGGTAGGTTTAGGCGAAGATGGAAAACCAAAATCTCACGGAAAAACAGAAATTGAGTTTATTAATAATCGACTTAAATTATAGGATTAATTATCAAAAAGCGCTATTTTACCTTGTGAAGGGAGTTCAAAAATTTCTAAATCAAAAAATGCTACTGATGCAATTATATGATCAAAAATATCTGACATGATGTATTCGAAATTTTCCCATTTTTTATCTTTTGAAAAAACATATATTTCTAAAGGTATTCCTTGCGCTGTTGGTTGTAATTGTCTACAAACCATTAGCATATTTTTGTTTAAACCCTGATGATTTTCAAGATATTTGGTTATGTATTTACGAAACAAGCCTAAATTAGTTAAGTTTCGACCATTTAAAGATAATTGTTTGTCTATTTTGTTAGTTTGGTTGTATTTTTCTATTTCTATTTTTTTTCTATCGATGTATTCAGAAATTAATTGAATTTTTTTGAAATCTATCAATTCCTCATTTTCAATAAATCGAACGGTGTTAGATTTTATTAGAATGTGTCTTTTTATTCTTCTTCCATCAGAGTCACGCATTCCTCTCCAATTTTTGAATGAATCAGAGATTAAACTATAGGTGGGAATTGTGGTTGTAGTATTGTCAAAGTTTCTGACTTTTACTGTTGCTAAATTGATTTCAATTACATCTCCATCTGCACCAAATTTATCCATTGTGATCCAATCTCCAATTCGAACCATATCATTAACAGAAACCTGAATACTTGCTACAAAACCTAGAATGGTGTCACGGAAAATTAACAAGATTACCGCAGAGATTGCTCCAAAAGCACCTAACAAATTTTTTAAATCAATATTGAATAATTCGAGTATAATGGCTGTGATTCCGAAAATCCAAAGTACAATCATAATCACTTGAATGTAACTATCGATGGGTTTGTCGCTGAATTCCGGTAGGCTTTTTAGATAATCTCGTAAAGCATTAAAAATGGTTCGAACTATCCAAAGCACGAGTAAAGTTATATAAATACCGATTAGTTTAGCAAAAATATCTTCCCAATAGTCAAAGTTTTTTAGAATTATTGGAACTGATTTGTAGATGTAAAGCAATGGCATTAAATGTGCAATGTATTTTGCAGTTTGATTTGAAATCAACAAATCATCAAACTTTGTTTTGGTTTTTTTGGCAACAATTGCCATAATTGTAACCAAAAGAAATCTAAAAAAAATATAGATTACATAGGAAATTAGGGATAGAATAATGATGTTGACTAGTAAACTAGAATAGGAGGCCAGCGTTTCGCTAATTCCCCATTTTTTAAAAAGTGGATAACACCAACCAAATATTTTTTCGGCTTTAAGCATTTTTTAAATATTTTTTATCTAGATAGAAAGTTCCACAGGGAATAATTGACATAAAAAGAAACAGTAAAAACCGCTGTGAAGTCCATTTATTTATGAAAAAGTAAATGACAGTTATTGCAATAAAAATCGTAAACAGAATGCCATGAACCATTCCGATTGAGGGAATGAAGGCTGGATTTTTGAAAATATATTTCATTGGCATTGCAAAAAAGAATAGTAAAACTGAGGATACTCCTTCTAAAACAGCAATAATCTTAAAAAATTTTAGCATTGTATTTTTATTTATCTTATTTATAGTCTAAAACTTAAACATTGATGTCACTAATTATCTCTAAATAATTTATGTAAACTAGTGAAATTTGTGATCAACTTATTACACTTGGTTGACTTTAATAAATTTGGTTAGTCTATTTTGATATAGTACTTTCTTTAACCAATCGTTTTAGAATTGCCCATTGTTTCAAAGCATCACGAGCTTCAACTGCCGGATATCCGAGCATTACTTTTCCTGCTTCGATATCGCCAGTAACGCCAGAACCTGCACCTACTATTGCACCTGCACCAATTGTTGTATGATCTTTGATCGATGCACTACCTCCAATAATGACTCCGTCTCCAAGAGTTACAGAGCCTGCCAAACCTGAATTTCCTGCCATGATACAGAATTTTCCGAGTTTAGAATTGTGTCCAATTTGAACTAAGTTATCAATTTTGCAACCATCACCAAGAACTGTCGAACTAAATTTTCCACGATCTACGCAAGAGTTTGCTCCAATTTCAACATTATTTCCGATTACTACATTTCCTATTTGAGGGATTTTGACTAAACCTCTTTCTGGATCGGGTCTAAAACCAAAACCATCTGCTCCAATTGTAGAATTTGGGTGAAAAATACAATCATTTCCTATAGTGCATCGTTCCCGAATGACGGTTCCAGACCAGATTATGGTATTTTTACCAATTGTACACTCGTCTAATATAGTTACATTTGGATAAATTGTTACATTATCAGCGAGTACAACTTTTGGACCAATGTAACTTCCTGCTCCAATTCGAGTTCCTTTTCCGATAATCGCGGTTTCATCAATGATTGCTGTTTTATGAATTTCAGAATTGAAAATTGGAGTTGGAGGCGCAAACATTTCCAGAACTTGCGACATGGCCAGATCGGCATTTTTTACTTTAATAAAAGCACGGTTTTCTCCTGGTTCAATGGCAATATTGTCGTTTACAACTGCAACACAGGCATTAGAGGTTGACCAAAATTTTTCGTATTTTTTATTTCCAATGAATGAAATTTCAGTATTCGATGCCAGATCTAATTGTTCTGGAGCGGTAATTTTTTGATTTGTATTTCCAACGATTTCACCTTTCAGGATTTCGTTAATTTGAACTAGTGAGAATGATTTCATTTGTTAATTATTGAATAATGTGTATTTTAGATTTAGGCAAGTGTTACTGTAATTGAATGAATTTTTTGGATTTTCGGAATTGCTCAAATCCAATTTAGGGTAATAGTTAAACCCAAATTCAATTTTTTTATATTTATATCCAATTCCAAAACACAAATTATACTTAAATTTTGATAAATCTATTGTACTTTGTCTATCAATTTCTAATTTAGATGATTTGCTCACAACATAACTATTGAATGCTAAATCTAGCCAAATTTTAGAATTTTCATTAACAAAAAAATATCTTCTTACACCCAATGGAATTTGAAAATAATTATAAGTTAAATTCACATTGTAATTTGGGAAAGTATCAAAAGGAATATTTATTAAAATTTCACTTTTGTAAGAATTGTAAGTTGGTTGAACAAATATACTCCAAACATAATTATTGAAAGGAAGTACAGATTCTAATTCAAATCCAAATCCTAAAGAGATTTTTCTTTCCAAATCATAATTTCCACGAGTATTACCAGTTTCAAAATTCAGGTTTACCGAAGAGTTATTGACTGCCAATAATGGTTTGAAATTTAGTTTAGATTTTTTATTAATTGAAATTTCTTTGCTACCTGTTCCGTCACAACTATTGACCTTTAAAAAATATTTAATCATTGCATTTGAATTATATTCTAAATTATTTAGTGATAAATCTTCAGAGGAACATTTTACGTTTAAAAACAATTGTTTTTTATAATCTTTGTTAGTTAATAAATCAGTTTTGTTTTCTACTGATTCATAATAATTTTTATAAATTAATTGTTGAACAGGCATAGTTTTAGTACTAAAAAATAGTCTAGGTGCATATTCTCCTTCGTATAAATACAAATTATTTGAACCTTCTACTAAAACTTTCAAAAAGACTTGTTCATTTTTAAATATTGGTTCTCTTTGAATAGAATAATTTTGAACATTATCAGATGATGTATCAATATCTAATGTTTCTCTTATATATTTAACAACGTCATTAATATAAAATTCCTTTACTTCATTGATAGTATTTATTTTTGAAGATTCATTTTCATTTATTTTATATTCAAATTGTTTAGGATTGTTTTTCCAATCTACATTTTTTATTAAACATTCTGTTTTTTGCCCTGAGTTATTTATAAAATATCCTTTTAAAAATTTTGTTTGAGAAAATGTGTTTGATGTAATAATTGATACTATTACCAATAGTTGTATTTTAAGTTTCATTAATTTTATAATTTTTGTTATTTTAATTTTACATTGCCGCAGGAACTTTTGCCCAATTTTCGCCACGTTTTATTCGAAGTAATTGCGTTTGAGTTACAGGATATCGTTTGGCTAATTCAGATAACGAAACACCTTCATTCATTCGTTTTTTGAGGATAGAAACTTGACTTGTGGTTAATTTTGAACGAGTAACTCGTCCAGCATTCAATGCTTTTATTTTTGATTTCACCACAAATGGACTCGATAATTGGTGTTTCACATTTTCAGAACGCGTCATCCATTTTAAATTTGAGTGATGGTTATTTGATTTGTCATAATCTAAATGAGCAACTAGACAATGCTCTTCTGATGGTATTTCAACAAAACATGTTGCAACAAGTCGATGCACTAAATTGCTGAAATTTTTCTTTCGCATTCTTACATTTTTTTTGTATTTTGCTTTATAATTCTTTTTAATTTTATCTATTTCAGATTGTTTTGTGCTAACTAAATTTAGAAGTTCAGATTTTGAAACAGCATGATTTTCAACTAATTTGGTTTGTATTATTAAATTTTTTAATTCTTTCTCAAGTTCTAAAATTTGTTTTCGAGTTTCAATGAATCCAAGGTTATCTTTTTCAGATATTTTCTCTAAAATTGTAAATTTTGCTTGTGGATAACCTTCTGTTAAAAATTGTTTTAAAATAACCTCTTCTTGAGTTTCTTTTGATGTCCTTTTTACTTTTCCATAATTTGAAACTTCAAGTGTAAATTTTGAGGCAAAAAAATCGGGCATTTCTATATTAGACCATTTTTCAATGTCGTAAAATCTTTTTATATAATTTTCCATTGTAATATATTTTTTGATGTTTGGTTGGGGAAAGTTAAGATTTTCTTGCTTTTTGTTCTACCCAAACTAAAAAGCGTAGTTTTAATAATTATTTATTTAATAACGTATGTTGGCTTTACTATTCAGTTGCAAATTAAGCCATTTTTGTTTCATTTTCCAAATTACATTTGGAATTAATATTAAATTTTTTGTATTCAGAATTCTTCATTAATTAGTTTTGAACAAGATCAAAAAAAACCCAAACTTTCGTTCAGGTTTTTCTTCGCACTAATAAACTAAGTTTATAGGTTTATCTCAATCGATCCACAGATTTTACGAGATCCTCATCCTTTTTGATGGCTTTATTTGCAAAAACCAAAAAAACGATAGAAACTATAGGTAGAAACATCCCAATACCTTTCTCTGAAACCAATGGGGTTTCTCCAGATAAATTTAGCGAACGATATACAAATAATCCTAATAAAATTAAATTTAAAATCATGTTCAATCTGTTTATTACAAATTGATTTTGTCTTTTATTGTATGAAATTATACCCAGTAATGATAATGAAGTTGCTAATCCAAAAAATGTTGCATAAACCATATTTTGCATGAAAAAGAATATTTTACCATTGTTAGTTGTCCATAACGACAAAAAGAATGGTGCTAATCCAGATGCTAGTGTAACAATAAATAAATAAACGGTTTGTATTCTTTGTAACATTAATTTTAATTTTCTTTAGCAAAAATATATTTTCTTTTTATAAAAAACTATTGTATAACAAAATATTTTTTGTATTATTGCATCACAATGTCGTAAGTAACTCATACTGCGAAGATTTTCGAAAATAAAAATTACACCACATTTTATTATTTACAACAACATTTTAAATTCTGTAAACATTTATGTTTGACATTTCTGCTTTAAAAGAAATGAAGTTATCACAACTTCAAGAAATTGCTAAATTGGCAAAAACTATTAAATATTTTAACGTAAAAAAAGATATTTTAATAAATTTGATATTAGATGAACAATCAAAAAATAGTTCCTCTGAAAGTTTATCAACATTAATAGAATCTGAAGAAAAGCCCAAAAGAGCCAGAATTTCAACAGACAAAAAGTCAATTTTGAAGAAAAAAGATACTGTAACTTTATTTTCTGAACCTACTGAAGAGGTTATAGTTATTGAAAAAGAAGAAACGAAACCCGAAGAAAAAAAATCAGACGAAATTGTTTCGGATACTAAAAAGGGAAATAAAGTTACTAAATTCAACAAAGCCGAATATGAACGAAAAATGGCTGCAAAGTTGTTGAAATCTGAAGTTGTTTCCAATGAAAATTCAGGATCTGAAGTTTCAGAAAACAATCAGGAGAATGAAGTTGAATCTGATTTAGAGGGAATTACTGAAAAAAAAATAAATCCTAATCAAATTAATAAACAGAACCAAAACCCGAATCAAAACGGTAATGGAAATGGTACTCCAAACGGAAATCAAAACCCTAATAAAAATAAGAAAAATAATTTTAGAGATTCAGATTTTGAGTTCGATGGAATTATTGAAAGTGAAGGTGTTTTAGAAATGATGCCTGATGGATATGGATTTTTGCGTTCTTCTGATTATAACTATTTAGCCTCGCCAGATGATATTTATTTATCAACATCTCAAGTAAGATTGTTTGGTCTAAAAACGGGAGATACAGTTAAAGGTGTCGTTCGACCTCCAAAAGAAGGTGAAAAATTCTTTCCGCTAGTCAGAGTTCTAAAAATAAATGGACACGACCCACAAGTAGTTCGAGATAGAGTTTCGTTTGAGCATTTAACACCTGTTTTTCCTACGGAAAGATTTCGATTGGCCGAAAAAGGAAGTTCAATTTCAACAAGAATTATTGACTTATTTTCACCTATCGGAAAAGGACAACGTGGAATGATTGTGGCACAGCCAAAAACGGGTAAAACCATGTTGTTGAAAGAAATAGCAAATGCAATTGCTGCTAATCATCCAGAAGTATATTTGATTGTACTTTTGATCGATGAACGCCCCGAAGAAGTTACAGATATGCAGCGAAGTGTTCGAGGAGAAGTTATTGCTTCGACATTTGATCGTGAACCACAAGAACACGTTAAAATTGCAAATATTGTTCTTGAAAAAGCCAAGCGTTTAGTAGAGTGTGGTCATGATGTAGTTATATTACTTGACTCTATAACGCGTTTAGCAAGAGCGTACAATACCGTTCAACCCGCATCAGGAAAAGTTTTGAGTGGTGGAGTTGATGCTAATGCGCTTCAAAAACCAAAACGTTTTTTTGGTGCAGCCAGAAATGTTGAAAATGGTGGATCATTGAGTATTATTGCAACTGCATTAACAGAAACGGGTTCTAAAATGGATGAAGTAATTTTTGAGGAGTTTAAAGGAACTGGTAATATGGAGTTGCAATTGGATAGAAAAATTGCAAATAAACGAATATTTCCTGCAATTGATTTAACATCATCAAGTACTCGTCGTGATGATTTATTACTTGATGCACAAACACTTCATAGAATGTGGATCATGCGAAAGTATCTTGCAGATATGAACCCAATAGAAGCAATGGATTTTATAAATGATCGTTTCAAAAAGACCAGAAATAACGAAGAATTTCTTATTTCAATGAACGATTAGATATAAATATTCTTGAAATAAAAAATCCCAAATTCTTAAACTAGTAGTATTTGGGATTTTTTACTTTTAGAAATCATTGTTGTCCTATAAAAATTTAAAAATTTATCATTTTGTGAATAAATCCAATCCCTACGGGACATTTTTTTACTGGGTAACCTTTTATTTCAACTACCAAGATTTAACCCTTAACGCAGTATATTTCGTAGAGATTAAATCTTGGTAGTTAATAAGTTACATTTTTATTTTTGTCCCATAGGGACTATATGTTGGTTTTATCGGACAATAATGTTTGGAAATTAAATAAGTTTAAACCACTTCAATAAATACATCTTATTTATTTCACTTTTTCTTCGAATTTTTTTTCAACTTCATTCCAATTTATTGAATTAAAAAAAGCATCGATATATTTTCTTTTTTTGTTTTGATAATTCAAGAAGTAGGCATGTTCCCAATTATCAATTACTAAAAGTGGTGTTCCTTTTACTTCTGCATTTCTCATCAAAGGATTATCATTATTCAAAGAATTTGTAATATGCAATTTACCTTGCTTATCTAAAACTAACCATGTCCAACCCGATCCAATTTGTTTTTCTGATTTTTGTTTAAATTGACTTGTGAACTGTTCGAAAGAACCAAAGTCATTTATTATAGCCCCAGCCAGAGTATCTTTGGGCATTTTTGGTGGTTTTACTCCAATTGATTCAAAATAAATTTTGTGATTGTAATATCCACCAGCGTTAATTCGTAAACTATCATTTTGCATTTGTAATTTTGAAAGAATTTCTTCTATCGATGATTCTGCTAAATCGGTATTTTCAACAATTTTATTTAGATTATTTGTGAAATTCAAATAAATTTTAGCATAATGAGTTTCAAGTGTAAAAGCATCAAAATTTGGGCTAAGTTCGTCGTATTTGAATGGTAATTTATAAATATCAAAAGCACCTGACATGGCTTTCACCTCTTTTGGATCACCAATTACAATTTTTTCATCAGAAGTGGGTAAAGGTACATCGACTACTTCAATTAACTCTTGTTTTCTGCAAGATTGTAGTGCGAAAAGAAGTATGATTATTACAAAAATTTTACGCTTCATGATTATCTGTTTTTAGCAATTTCTAAAATGGATTCAATATAAAGTTCTTTCGCCTCTTCAATAGACAAATGGCTAATTTGCATCCATGCATTTGTTTTAAAAGCATTTCTTAAATCAAAATTACCAGAACTAGTAGCTTCACTATTGCCAGAAGTTGCTTGTTTGTAATAGGCATAACATCGTAACTGTACATCTTGGGGCAAATCCGATTGTGGAATTTCCAGAGCAATTTGAACAGCTTCTTTGAAACGTGTATCTAAATCCTTTTCTTTCATTTATGCTTTTGTAGCAATAACTGTTCTGTTACCAGTTGCAACTTCATTCAGTTTTACATTGATTTTTGTACCAATTGGGAAAAATAAATCTACTCGTGATCCAAATTTAATAAATCCTGCATCATCGCCTTGAGTTACTTGCATTCCCGCCTGTGCATAATTCACAATACGGCGTGCTAATGCACCTGCAATTTGTCTGTAGAGTACTTCTCCAAAAACGGGATTTTCTATTACAACTGTAGTGCGTTCATTTTCCTCACTTGCCTTTGGATGCCAAGCTACTAAAAATTTTCCTGGATGGTATTTTGAAAAATTAATTTTTCCGCTTGCTGCATATCTTGTTACATGAACATTAATTGGGGACATGAAAATTGACACCTGTAAGCGTTTGTCTTTAAAGTATTCTCCTTCAAAAACTTCTTCTATAACCACAACTTTTCCGTCAACTGGTGCAATAATTTGATTATCGTTTGCAATCATAGTCCTGTTTGGGTTTCTGAAAAACTGAAGAATTATGATTAAGAAAAATAATGCTGCAAGTTGCACTAACATTCTTATCCAAACAACATCGAATAGTGCATCGCAAAGAAAAATGATTGCTGTAACTAAAAATGTTGAAATTAGAATAATTTTTGCGCCTTCTTTATGGAATTTAATCATGATTTGTTATTTTGTGTAAAAATATTGAATAATTTGTAAAAATAAATATAAAAACGGTGCTACAAATATAACACTATCTAATCGATCTAACACACCACCGTGGCCAGGCATTATGTTTCCAGAATCTTTAACTCCTGCAATTCTTTTGAATTTGGATTCAATTAAATCACCAATTGATCCAAAAACACTAACTAGCAAAGCAATTATAACCCAAAAAAATATTGGCATTTTCAAATAATGCAATGAAATGAAAATAGCGGCAATTACTGCGAAAATAACTCCACCAATAAAACCTTCGATAGTTTTTTTGGGAGAAATACTAGGAAACAATTTATTTTTACCGACAGATTTTCCACATATATATGCAAATGTATCGTTTGTCCAGATTAAAATAAAAATACTAATTATTATTTTTGGCTCATAAATATTTTGAATCAATGGAATTTTTGTCAAAATAATTATTGGTAAAACTACATATCCAATTAAATATACATTTTTTGAAAACTTGTCCAGTTTGATTTTTTGCTCACTAAACAACAAATAAATTAATTTTATTGAAATAAATAACGTTGCAAAAATCAATAGAAAAGAAGTCTGGTTTGTTATGTTAAAGAAAGAAAATAAAACAAAAAGTGTCACACTAATAACTAAAGAAATTTCTTTTTTTAGATTTGTTAAATTACAAAATTCTAAAGTTCCAACAACTAAAAAAAAACTAAAAAGTATTAAAAAACTATATCGTGAATATAGTGTAGCCGAAATTAATAAAACTACGTATACGAGTCCAGATAAAGATCTTTTGATATTTTCATTCATTTTATTGATTTTCTAAAAGCAATAAATATAAATTTTTTGGAGAACTACCATAATGTAAAAAGTCTTCTTCTTTTACTTCTTCAAAGTATTTAATGGTAGTAATATTAGTTGGATAATCAGAATTATATTTGTTTTTAATTTGTCTCAAACCGTCACTTTTTGTGTCTAAAATTTGACTTGTAGTTGCGAAAATTACTATGTTTTTAGGCAAATCATTTGGTTTGTGTTGTTTTATTTGATTGGAACTAAAAAGAATAGATCCTTCTTCTGCAATTAAACTTTCGCAAGTTGAAAAAATAAATTTTGGATTTTGAACATTTTGATAGTTTAATTTATTGTCGTCAAGAATTCCAAACAATTTTGGATCAAAACACATAGTTTCACATTCAAACCAGTCATTTTCTTCGAGAATATTTAAAAATTGTTCTTTAAGTTCTTCTAAATCGTCACAGTAAATAAATTTACCACCATTTTTTTTGAAAAAAGCCGTAAATTTTTCTTCAATGGAAACAGAATTTTCTTGAAATAGATTTCCTTCGTTTTGATTTTCTTCTCTTTCTTGTTCTGAAGAACCAAATATTTTTCTAAAAAAACTCATATAAACGTTAAATTTTAGCAAAATTGCTTACAATTTTCAAAGATAAAAAAATCTTAAAACAAAAATCATTTTGTTTTGTAATTTTATTAATAAACAATTCTTAATAACTTTTTTACAAAACTGCTGTTATTTGTTTTTGATTAGTTTTTTTGCAATAAATGTCAATTGTTCCTTGTTATCTTCTACAAATGCTAATCCTGCTTGAATGAGATTTTGAATATTGATTTTTGAAATATCATCCATTTCTGGGGAGGCATTTTTCAAGGAAGGCATGAGTCTGTGATAGTTTTGATAGTTTGTAAGACTCAGAGTTTCATACATTTTTCGCAAATGATAATCAACAGTTTCTACATTCGATGAAAGTAAAATATCAATCAATGGCGTAATCCATTTTAATTTTCCTGCATGATCATATTCATCAAAATGATAGGGTTTTAAAACTGTTCCTGTTCCTACAGAAATAATTATCATGTCATTTATTGTTGGGTAATTCTTTTTTTCTTTGTCATTTGTGATATCTTTAAACGCAATTTTTCTAGCTTCGGCATAGGCGCACAAAGTTGGATTGTTGGCATAAACTCCTCCGTCAATTAGTATAAACTCTTGGTTATATAGAGATTTTATTTTTGCTGGTTCAAAATAGGTTGGTGCTGCTGCGGTGGCTCGACAAACGTCTTTGACATAAAAGTTTTCGAGTTGAGATATTTTTGCATCGTGGCTTGTAAAAAACTTGGCATGACGAGCTTCAATATCGTATGAAGTGATTAGTGAGGGTTTTATAAAATCTTTGATTTCGAGATTGCCAAAAACTTCCTCAAGTTGTTTTTCGAGATTGGTTTCTGATATTTTTTCATTAAACAATCCAAACGGATTGATTATTTTTCGCCAAATTGAAACGTCAAAAATGCGTTCTCCTTTTTTTGCATACAAATCAAGTGCGGTTTGAACAGAGAATTTTGCTTTCCCTTTTTCATTAGGAAATAATAGTACACTGGCTAGAATTCCTCCTGTGCTTGTTCCTGCAATTAAATCAAAATAGTCACCAATTTTTGCTTTTGGATTGTCCAAAACTTGCAATTGCTCTTCGATGTATTTGAGTACAACGCAAGAAATAATACCTCGAATTCCCCCGCCATCTAATGATAAAATCCTAATTTTTTTTGGCATAAATTTTTCAATTAATTAATCTAAATGTAAATAGAACTATTCGAATTTGTTTTTTTATTACTAACTTGATGATTTCGATATATATTAACGAATTTGTAGTAAATAAATTATAGGACAAATTAGCGTATTCTATCTTTTAATAAAAATCAAATTATTTTGTTGAGCGAATAGATTTGACCTTTAAATGGCAAGAATAATAGTCTTGAAAATAGTTTGTATGATGCTGTTTTTTAAATTATTGAGTTTTATTTTTGACAATCCAGCAATTTGTAATGTTTTGAGTACAATAAGATCTTGTTGACTTTTGAGTAACCATTCCAACTCTTCATTTGTTATTGATCCTGCAGCAAAAAGTAATGCCCAACGTTCTAATTTATCTCTTGACTGATTAATGTATAGATTGATGTCTTTTTCTAACTGAGGTTTAAAATCTTTTAGTTTATCGCCTAGTAAACTCAGTAAATTGTCTTTTAGTGCTTGCAATAATTTTTCGATATCCATGACTATTTATTGATTAAGGTTAATAAATTATCTTTTGATTGTTGGTCTTTTTTAATTTCATATTGAATGAGTAAATCAAAACCTTCCATGATTTGTTTTTTTGATTCTTCGAGGAAAATAGGAGAGAAGCTTCCTTTTTCTTCCCAACGTTTAAAAAAACCTGCTGCTGAATTTTTTTCTTTGTTGGTTAGTAACTGCCACATGGTAAACGTGATTTCGTTGTTAGGTTTGTTTTTTTCGTATTCCATCATTTTATCCATGTCAATCAATAGTTTTTGCACATCGGCAACATGTTTAGAATATTGATCTGTGGATTTGTCAATCATCTTGCTCACGTCAACTTTTATTGAAGTCGTTTGCTGATACGAATATTGATCGTAAACAGCTGTTTTAATAGCGCTGCAGGAAGTTAGTATCACGCACAACAACAGGGCAACAAGTTTTATTTTTTTCATTTTTTAGTTTTTTAAAGGTTTTACTTTAGTGTATTGTAACAAATTTATATATTCATAATCATTCCAACAAATAGAGTTTGATAGCAATTTGCAAATTATAATTATAGAACTTTTATATCAAAATGACTTTCAGTATTTTGAAAATGTTAGTGATGGTTTTTCACTACTATTGATTTAAGTCTGGATGTAAAGATACAAGGTTAGAATCAGTTTTACAAGAATATTTAGTCTTGAGACAAATGATGAAGAGTTTTATGTATTTGCTTATTTATTGGAAATTTTTCTAAATTCGAGATTCCTAGAGTTAACTTCAATGATATTTATTTTTACCTCAAAACAAGTTTGGGTCACTGATTGAGAAGTTTTCAAAGAATAAATTTGCAAAAAGGAAATAAGACTTTTTGCATTAGTTTATGAAAAGAAATTATGATTTTAATTCTTTTTTTGTTTAAGTGTTTTTAAATTAAAACGAAACAATAGATTTTTGTTAAGTTTTTTATGTTTTATTGTCACACAGAAACATAGAAAATAAAATAGAAATTTAGAACTTTTATAAAATCTACCCCATCAAAATAACTAAATCAAAATTCTTGTAATTTCTAAAATTATAATCTATGTTTCTGTGTGCAAAAAATTTTATTTCATGTTTTTGTCAGTCGCCAAATTACACTCTTTTTGAAAAATATCTATTTGTGAAAGAATTTGGGTTATTTCTATGTTTCCCATTTCATTATTTATCAAAATTTTTAAACTCATCCATCTTCCTAAATCATCTTTGATGTGATCTGATAAATCTGAAGAAACTTTTTTGTTTTTTAACAATATAATGAGATTATTTTCATAATCGCTTACTAAAAATTTTAATTGTTTTTTGGTTTCAACATCTGAAATATTAGAAAATTTTGCCAAACAAAACTTGGCAATTTTCTCAATAGTGAATTTTTGTTTGTTGAAAAGACTGTAAATTTCGTTAGAAACATAACTCTCGTCTAATTTCAGATGTGTTTCTAGGTTGATGTAAGCATTTTGCAATTCTAATGAAAGTTCCATGACTTCAAACGACTTAGATGTTTCATAATTTTTATTCACTTTGTTGTAGAAATTAATCCAAAGGTCAGAAATTTTAGAGTTAATATCTCTAGTTTCTTTGTTTGAATTGAAAATTGAAATTTCTTTTAAATTTTTTTCAAATAAATAAATTGAATTATCCA
Organism: Bacteroidota bacterium; assembly: GCA_031431275.1. Lineage (GTDB taxonomy): Bacteria > Bacteroidota > Bacteroidia > Flavobacteriales > Flavobacteriaceae > Flavobacterium. The sequence continues at coordinate 8,255 of JANPDC010000169.1, read as the reverse complement.
TTTGTGATTTTGCTTCGTAAATCTTTATGTTTGAAGTAATCATCAAATAGTTTTTTGTAATTGTTTCACAAAGCAAACGTTGCTGTTCTGTTTTGAGAACAATTGAGTTGGCACTTACCGTTTCTGAAAAACAAAATGATTTTGAAAAAACTACTATTAAAAACGTAAATACAATATATTTTTTCATAACTGCTAATTTTTATTATAGATGCGAACTAAATCCAATACAAATGTAACTGATTAATATAAAATCAATTAAGTAGTTCTACGTGTTTTGAAGAAAAATTATTAAAAAATATTTTTTTCTTACATTTTTTGTAAATTTCTAATATATTTGCACAACAATTAATGAAAATGAATAACATAATTTACGACAACTTTTTGCTTGGTGTTTGCACAATTGCAGTGTTAATCGTTTTTGTTTTGTTTATGAGTGTTTTTTCAAAATTGTCTAATGCTTATATGACGCATACGCTCTATTTAGGATTTGCTTTTTTAATTTTAATAGCAATGAAATTTTTTTTTGAACATAATTTCATAGTATATTCTATATCACATCCATTTTTGATTTTACGTTTTTTGCTAGTGAGTTTGTTTTATTATTTTATTATTAAAAAAGACACACAAAGAAAAATAATTGTTTATTCTAGCATATTGATTCCAGTTATTTTAATCATTCAATATTTGATTACACCAAGTTTGTTTTTTGTTTTTAATCTTTTGGAGATTATATTAACCACTATTCCAATCATTTTCTTCGGATTATTGCATGTTTACAATTCGATTGGTAAAAAGAAAACATATTTTTTTGTTAACCTATCACTTATAATATACCAAATCGGAAATTTCATATTGTTTTTAGGTGCTAACTTATATTTTTTTAAATTTAATATTTTAAGTTTAACGCTTTTGAATCTTAATTCAGGATTGAGTATCATTTGTAGTTGCTTTGTTTTTTGGGATTGGAAAGTAAATTTTTATAAAAGTAAAAATACTACAAATGACTGAGCAAATTTTTGATAACTGGCTTTTGAGTTTTAGTTTTCTGGCTTTTTTAGTACTATTTTTTTTATACGCAAAAGGATTTAATCTTTTTGGAAAAGAACACAAAATTTTTACCATATATTTATTGTTAACTTCATGTATCGTATTTTCTGAAATATTCTGCTTGAAAAATAGTTTCTATTTATTTCCAATAATTCATGTTTTTTTTGTGTTTGGATTTTTAGTTGCTTCGTTTTTTTACTACAATATTATAAAGAAAAAACTCTTCAAGAGATTATTAGTTTTTTGTACTGTTGCGTATTACCTGATTTTATTAATTCAGTTTAGTCTTGATAATTTGTTACTGTACAAAATAAATTTATTTGAATCATTCATTTTTTCATTTGTACTAACTGTATGTAATCTTGTTTTTTTATATGAAAACTTGACTCAAAAAGCAATTTATTTTTATGTCGTAATTGGGTCTTTAATTTATCAATTTGGTTCTATAATTCTTTTGTTTGCTTTTTCCTTGTTTAGAGACACTAATTTAAAAACAGGTATGCAAATATTGAATTTGCACACAATTTTAACTCTAATATATTGTTGTTTTGTTTTTTTTGAATGGAAAATAAATTTCAGTAAACCAACTTTTCATGAACAAAATTAGAGAAGATCAAATAATTGAAATAACTATTTTCACTTGTATAGCTTTTTTTGTACTTGCAATTGTGGTTATTGTATTTTTCTATTTTTCTAGAAAAAAAATTATAAAAATTCAAATTGAAAATAAAAACCTTGAAATTGAGTTTCAAAAACAGTTAGTAAAAACCATAATTATCACTCAAGAAACAGAAAGAAAACGTATTGCTCAAGATTTGCATGACGAAATCAGTTCAAAACTCAACATCATTTCTTTAAATACTCAATTGCTAAAGAAAACAAATTTACCAATCGAAAAATTCTCTGAAATTATTGATAATATAATTGTGAATACTAAATCAGTTTCTGAAGATTCAAGAAGAATTGCACATGATTTGCTTCCGCCCGTAATACAAAATTTTGGATTTCATGCAGGAATTGACGAACTTTGTTTCAATTTGACTCAAACAAAATCTGTTATTGCAAAAGTCACAGGCGAAACAAAATTTGATTGTTTGGAAGTTGATAAACAACTACAAGTTTTTAGAATTTTACAAGAACTTACCAGCAATTCTATCAAACATGGCAAAGCAAAGAATATAATAATTGATTTCTCACAAAGTCAAAATTTTAAAAAAATGACCTATACCGATGATGGATTAGGTTTTGACCTGGATAGAATTCAAAAAAGTAAAGGTTTAGGAATGAAAAGTATTATGAGTAGAGTCGATTTTCTTGATGCAAAAATGAATATCAATCTAAATATTGATGGAGGTATTAAGTTTGAACTTAAATTTGAACTATGACATAATTTAAAATTTTATTAAAATAAATTGCAAATAAAACTACTACAAATGAGCAATAAAATTAAAATTCTAATCGCCGATGATGAACTTTTGTTTCGCAAAGGAATATCGTTTTTATTGGATTTAGAAACCAATATTGAAATTATTTTTGAGGCCTCAAACGGTGAAGAGGTAATTTCGTACTTAAAAGAAAATAAAACAATTCATCCCGATATTATTTTAATGGATCTTAAAATGCCATTATTAAATGGAGTAGAGGCAACAAAAATGATTCGAAACGAATTTCCAGACATTAAAATCATTGCACTAACCAGTTTCAATACCAAATCATTTATTGCAAATATCATTCAAGTTGGAGCCGTTGCCTATTTAGTTAAAACGTCCTCGCCAGATGATGTTGTTTCAACCATTAATGAGGTTTTTGAAAAAGGCTTTTTCTATGACGAACCCGTTTTGCAAGTAATCAACGAAGGTTTACTTGATTCGAAAGTAAAAACCAATCTAGATGAAGATTATCTCACAGAACGTGAAAAAGAAATTCTAATACTCATTGCACACCAATACAGCACAGCTCAAATTGCTGAAAAACTGGGTTTGAGTCAACGAACGGTTGAAGGTCATCGCAGCACTTTGATTTTTAAAACTGAAGCAAAAAATGTCGCCAGCCTTTTGATTTACGCTTTGCAATACAAAATTGTTATTTTAGAGGATTTGTTACAAACTTAAAACTATTCAAAAAAAAAACCTCAATTCAAAATTTTTGAATTGAGGTTTTTTTTATTTCTTAAAGACAATTATTCTTGTTTAATGCTTCGTAGTTGTTTTAATTTATCACGCAATAGTGCCATTTCTTCTCTATGTTTTTCGATGTTTTTTCGAACTTCGAGAACAATAGAATTTTCTTTTTTAGCATTTCGAGTATTCGCAAAAAACTGAATATTATTTTCCAACTGAAAAATTTCTGATTGAATTTCATCGATTTTGCGCATCAAAAAGACTTTTTCGTTTTCGAGTTTTCGAGTATCATTATTTTCAGAGAATTGTTCCATTCTGTTTGAGAAACGCATCATTTCTGAATCTTTTTTGCTTAAACTCAATTTTTCGAACAAGGCATCAAGGATTTTATTGAATTTTCCTTCGATATGTCTTTTTGCCGCAGCAACTTTTCCAAAAGTTTTCCAAGTTTCAATGTGCAGTTTGATGGCATCTAAATCGGTTTTGTGATCGCCTGACATTTCAAAGGCACGCATGGTCTCCATGTAGGCTTTCTTTTTCTCGAATGCCTCAACTTCTTCGACGTTTTCTTCGTTTTTTTGCTCTTTTAATTTCTCAAAATAGTGGTTGCAAGCGGCTCTAAATTCTGTCCAAAGTTTATCAGAAAATTTTCTTGGAACATGTCCAATAGTTTTCCATTCTTCTTGAATTTGTTTCATAATTGGGGTCGAAACCGCAAAATCCGTACTTTCTTGCAACTCTTTTGCTTTGGCAACCAAGGCTTGTTTTCTACTCAAATTGTCGTTCTGATCTTTTTTAATGTCTTTATAAAACGAGTTTTTTAAAATATTAAAATCTTTCACGGTTGTTTTAAACGCTTTCCAAGTTGCTTCATTAACCTCGTTTGGAACTTTTCCTGTAGCAAAAAATTCTTCGCGCAAGGCTTCTACTTTAACTATTTGCGCCAACCACAAATTGTGTGAATCTACTTTTTCTGTGGCTAGTTCAGTTAGTTTAGCAATAATTTCAGTTTTTTTAACCAAATTTTCTTCCTCGGTTCCTCTAAATTTTTCGAATAAAACCTCACGTTTGTCGTGCATTTGCTTGGTCAATTCGCTAAACCTAATCCAAATCGATTCGCGATGCTCTCTAGAAACGGGTCCAATGTCTTCTTTCCAGATTTTGTGTAAATCCTGCAATTCACGAAACGCTTTGTTCACATCTGCCTCCAAAACAAGTTCCTCGCAGCGTGCCACAATTTTTTGTTTCAAATCAAGATTATGTTTAAAATCCTTATCTCGTGCATCACGATCTAAATGCAAGAAATCATAAAAATTCTCTACGTGAAAATGATAGTTATTCCAAACATGGTTGTATTTATCTTTAGGAATTGGTCCAGCATTTTTCCAACGATCTCTAATGTCATTCAAATGTTTCAAAGAATTTGCAATATTGCCTTGCGAATTAATCAATTGTTTCAACTCTTCGACAATTGCTAATCTGTTTTCAAGATTTGATTTCAAATTAGTTTGTAAACTCTTGAAGTGAGTGTTTTTTCGATCTCTGTAACCCGAATATAATTGGTCAAATTTCAATTTCAACGGAAACTGATATTTAAAATCCTCTGTTGTATCTGGATTTTCTGCTAAAAAGGCTTCTTTCTTTTCATCAATAAAATGATGATATTGTTGCAAAAATGATGTTTTAATTTCCTCAACATGATCTTTCACAGACATCACTTTTTCCTCTGAAACCAGTTTCTCAAGTTCCAAAATCAAATCTTCCATGGACATGGTGTGATAATCTAGCATAGGAATTTCATGACGATCTTTCAATGATTCATCCTCGCGTTCCGCAGCATTTTCATCTGCAATAGCATTCATAACCGCCTCATTATCATTCTCAACAACTGGTGCATCGTTCGCAAGAACTTCTTCAGAAACTTCAATTATATCAGTTTCTGGAGCAGTTTCAATGGCAATATCTTCAGCAACTTCGGGTTGAATTTCTAGTTTTCCATCTGGTTCCATGTTTTCAGGAGTCAGGTTATCATTCGTTTCTTCTAACATTTTGTAAAATGTATAAGGGTTTATATTAATCTTGCGCAAGATACTAAACGCTCCATAAACTACAAAACAAATCTAAAGTTTAGTTTTTTTTGGAGCTATTTGCTTAGCCAGTCAAACTTTCAAGCTAGAGTGCTGCTGTCATTCCAAATCTTTTTCTTGTTCTCGATAGAAATCGAACTGACGAAAAAGGATTTTTATTGCACACGAGCAAAGCGAACTGGCGAAGCAATCAGGACTAGGTGATAATGAATCTTTTAAGAATTTTTTATTAAACCTATATTGAATTAATCATAATTTAACAAATCTATTAAATCATTTTTTTACATTTGGACTTTATATAAATTCACGATGGATAGAAGAAAATTTTTTAGAAACGGATCACTCATAGCAGTTGGTTCAACAATCATAAACCCATTTCAAGGTTCGGCTCAAAACCTAGATTTTGATACTTTAAAGAAAAATAAAAAAGCCAAAAACATCATTTTCATGGTGAGCGACGGAATGAGTTCTGGAACGCTAAATATTGCTGATGTTTTTTTGAATAGAAAAAACGGAAAAAGTAGTAATTGGATTCAATTGTATAAAGACAATAAAGTTTCACGTGCTTTAATGGATACTGCTTCTGCAAGTTCCATAGTTACTGATTCTGCGGCAGGATGTTCTGCATGGGGGAGTGGCTTTCGAGTAAAAAATGGATCTATAAATGTGGGTGTCAATGGCGAAGAATATTTACCAATTCTACAAAAATTCAAAAAATCGGGCAAAAGTGTAGGTTGCGTAACAACAGTTCCCATCACACATGCAACTCCATCGGGGTTTTGTGTCAACAGCAAAAGTAGAAACGGTCAAGCCGATATTGCGGTGAGTTATCTCGATATTAATTTTGATATTATGATGGGTGGTGGACTCGAGTTTTTTGATCCAAGTCTCCGAAAAGACAAACGTGATTTGTTTGCTGATTTTGCAAAAAAAGGATACCAAATTGCAAAAAATCGTTCAGAAATGATGCAAACCAATAACGAAAAACCAATTTTGGGCGTATTTTTCGAAGATGGATTGCCCTATGATATTGATCGTCAAAATGACCCTGAATTGATTAAAACAATTCCAACTTTAGCTGAAATGGCTACAAAAGCCATTAAAAAATTAAAAGGAAACAAAAAAGGTTTTGTAATGCAAATTGAAGGAGGAAAAGTAGATTGGGGAGCACATTCGAACGATATTGCTGCACTTTTACATGAGCAAATCGCCTTTGACGAAGCCATTAAAGTCGCCATTGATTTTGCTGAAAAAGACAAAGAAACACTCGTGATTATAACCACAGATCATGGCAATGCCAATCCTGGAATTTTGTATGGAAAAGAAGCAAATACTAATTTTGATTCACTTCAAAAATACAAGAAAACTAATGAATGGATTTTAAACGAAATAAAAAAAGATTCTACAATTTCAAAAGTTAGAGAATTAATTGAATTTGCTAATGGAAATACAATTTCTGAAACAAATGCAAAAGAAATTCTGAATCATTATGATGGTTTGCATAAAGAAGAAGGTTTGTATAACTACAAAAAAGTCCCGTTTGAAACACTTGCAGAAATGCAGAAAAAAACAAATTCTGTAGGTTGGATTAGTTTGGAACACACTGGCGATCATGTAGAGTTAGCAGCATTTGGACCAGGAAGTGAACTTTTGAAACCTTTTGTAAAAAATACCGATTTGCATTATATGATGTTAAAAGCTGCAGAAATAGAAAATAAGTTTTAGGGATAACTTCTAATTTAGTCTTGCTCTCAATTCCGCAATTATTTCATCTTTTTCTCGCAAACGAATTTCATATTGTTCAATGAGTTTTTCAGAGAGTTGGTTGATGACTAATCCATTGTTATCACCTTTTTTGTTTTTTTGATTGAAAACTAACTTTTCATCAGACAATATGTCAAGAACATCAATTTCATAAACAGATGCAATCTTTTCAATTAGTTTCAAATCTAGTTTTCCTTTGTTGTTTTCTAAATTAGAATAGGTTGCTTGGGGAATTTTTAGTAAATCTGCTATTTTTTCTTGTGTAAAACCTTTTTCTGCTCTCAAGGTTCTGAGTTTTTTACCAATTTCCATATTTTTAAATAATAAATTTATTGATTTTCAATGTCTAACAAAAATAACTATAATATATTTTGCAATGTAATAAATTATATGTTATTTTGATAGTTGTTAATTAAAATTATATTTAAGTTTGTTTAAAATTAACAATTAAAATATTATTTTATGAAAAAATTAGAATTAAAAAAAATGGAATCAATTCAAGGGTCTACTAACGATAGAAACTGTATGTTATTAGGTTTTGCTGGTGCTGCTTGTATGCTTATACCAGGTGGTGGTTGGATGGTTGGTGCAGGAATATTAGCAACTGCAGCGTCAGGGGACTGTTTTTAAATAAAAAATAATAATTATGTCAAATAAAATTAATCATTTAAGGAACTTATTAATATTACTTGTTTTTGTATTGTTCATAACAAATAAAAACGATGTAGATAAAAACTTGATTTCAGCTCAAATTATTGTCATATTTTTCTTGTGTATGTTTAATGGTTATTTACATTTAAAAAAATCTACAAATGAAAAAAATTGAAATAAAAAAAATGGAATCCATTAATGGTGGTTCAGGTTGTGGTTGGGTAGGAATTGCAGCATTTATTGCATATTCTAATCCTCTTGGTTTTGCAATTGGGCATGAAACTGGACTAAACGGTGCGATTGCTGATTGTTGGAATAACTAAACAATCAATAAACAAATTTTACCAAATTAAAACAGTAGATTTTTGCAATCTACTGTTTTTTTTATGGCTTCATTGTTAACTGAAAAAATGAAAAAAATAATTATAAAATACATTTTACTTTGTGTTATAATGTTGTCGATGTCTGAAATAACTAAATACACTTTAGATTTCGACAAATTAGTATATAATTCTTTGGCAGAAAAACTTACCTCATCTCAAATTAGTAACTTTTTTGAAATGCAAGACAAGTGGAAATGGTTGGG
>JANPDC010000168.1:0-6604 GCA_031431275.1 Bacteroidota bacterium | reverse complement strand
TGGTCGTTTGAATGTTTTAGCCAATATTTTTAGAAAATCGACCCAAGATATTTTCTCGGAATTTGACGGAAAAGATTACGATAAAGAATATTTTGATGGCGATGTAAAATACCATTTAGGCTTAACATCAGACAGAAAAACACGTTCTGGAAAAAGCATCAACATTAATCTAGCACCAAATCCATCGCATTTAGAAACCGTTGGAGCGGTTATTGAAGGAATTACAAGAGCCAAACAAGACAAATATTTCCCGAATGATTTCTCAAAAGTCTTGCCAATTGCCGTTCATGGTGATGCTGCCATTGCTGGTCAAGGCATTTTGTATGAAATAATTCAAATGGCACAACTCGACGGTTACAAAACTGGCGGAACCATTCATATTGTTATCAATAATCAAGTCGGTTTTACCACCAACTATCTTGATGCTCGTTCTTCGACTTATTGTACAGATATTGCAAAAGTGACGCTTTCTCCTGTATTACATGTAAATGCAGACGATGCCGAAGCAGTTGTTCACGCGATGTTATTTGCATTAGATTTCAGAATGCAATTTGGTCGTGACGTATTTATCGATTTGTTAGGATACAGAAAATATGGTCATAATGAAGGTGACGAACCTCGTTTTACGCAACCATTATTGTACAAAATTATCGCCAAACATAAAAATCCACGTGATATTTATGCTGAAAAATTATTGGCTCAAAATGTAATCGATGGAAATTTCGTTTCCGATTTAGAAAAAACATACAAACAAGATTTAGATGATAATCTTGAAGCATCTCGAAAGAAATCGCTAACAATCATTACGCCATTTATGCAAAACGAATGGGTAGGATTCAATCAAGTTTCTGATGATGTAATGTTGCAAAAAGTCGATACAAAATTTGACAAAAACACATTAGATACCATTCTAGAATCCATATCATCATTGCCATCGGACAAGAAATTTATCAATAAAATTTCAAAAATTGTAACCGATAGAAAAACAATGTACGACAACAACACCATCGATTGGGGAACAGCCGAAGCCTTGGCTTATGGTTCGCTTTTGACTGAAGGTTATGATGTTCGAATTTCAGGTCAAGATGTTGAAAGAGGAACATTTTCGCACCGTCATGCTGTCGTAAAAGTTGAAGATTCCGAAGAAGAAGTAATTTTATTAAATACTATAAAAGGTAAAAAAGGAAATTTCAATGTTTTCAATTCGCACCTTTCAGAATATGGCGTTTTAGGATTTGATTATGGTTATGCGCTTGCCAATCCAAATGCTTTAACCATTTGGGAAGCACAATTTGGCGATTTCTCCAACGGTGCCCAAATTATGATTGACCAATACATTTCGTGTGGCGAAGACAAATGGAACAACCAAAACGGAATTGTTTTATTGTTGCCTCACGGTTATGAAGGTCAAGGTGCAGAACATTCATCAGGAAGAATGGAACGTTACTTGCAATTGTGTGCCAAACATAATATGATTGTTGCCGATTGTACAACGCCAGCCAATTTTTTCCATTTGTTGAGAAGACAAATGCTTACAAAATACCGCAAACCATTGGTAGTTTTCACGCCAAAAAGTTTGCTTCGTGACCCAAGGTGTGTTTCTACACAAGACGAAATCGCCAACGGACAATTTCAAGAAACCATCGATGATATTTCGGTAAACAAAGCCGAAGTAAAAACTTTGGTTTTCTGTACTGGGAAGTTCTATTATGACATCACAGCCGAAAGAGAAAACTTAAAAAGAAATGATGTTGCAGTGGTTAGAATCGAGCAACTATTTCCATTGCCAGTCGAACAATTAAAAGCAATTATAGCAACCTATCCAAACGCCGACGATTGTGTTTGGGCACAAGAAGAGCCGAAAAATATGGGAGCATATAGTTTTATGTTGATGAATTTCGATTTTATAAAATGGAGATTGGCATCGCTAAAAGCTTATGCAGCACCAGCAGCAGGAAGTTACACAAGAGCCAAACGCCGTCATGCAGATGCAATAAGAATGGTTTTTGATAAGGATTTGTTTAGGTAAAAAATGAACAAAAATCTTTACATAATTGCAGGTTGTAACGGAGCAGGAAAAACCACTGCTTCTTTTACAATTTTACCTGAAATTTTGAATTGTAAAGAGTTCGTAAATGCTGACGAAATTGCTAAGGGATTATCGCCTTTTCAACCTGAAAAAGTTGCTTTTGAATCGGGTAGAATAATGCTTAAAAGAATTAATGAACTCTTGGACAGTAATGAAAATTTTGCATTTGAAACAACATTAGCAACAAAAAGTTATAAATCAAAAGTACTTGAAGCGCAAAGCAAGGATTATAAAGTAACACTTTTGTTTTTTTGGTTACAAAATGTAGATTTAGCAATTGAAAGAGTAAAAACAAGAGTTAAAGAAGGTGGACATAATATAGATACAGCAATTATTAGACGCAGGTATACTAGAGGAATTCAGAATTTGTTTAATATTTATATTCCAATTGTAGATGAAGTGCTTATTTTTGATAATTCTGATGAAAATCAAGAATTAATTGGGGAGAAATCAATCGTTTTAGATTTAAAGGTTTTGAATAGAGATAAATTTGATAAATTACTTCATTATGGTAAATAAAGATTATAAAAGATCGGAAAATGCTCAGAGAATCATAGATGCCATGGACAAAGTTCATGAAAAGTTAATCCAATTCAAAAAGAGAATGAATAGCGAATTAGTCGTTCTTAAAGACGACAAAATAGTTCGAATAAAACCTTTATAAAAAAATAAAACTCATCATTTAAAATAAATATACAATGATTTTAGAAATGAAAGTCCCATCACCAGGGGAATCAATAAAAGAAGTTGAAATCGCAACTTGGTTAGTAAAAGATGGCGATTATGTTGAAAAAGACCAAGCCATAGCCGAAGTCGATTCAGACAAAGCAACGCTAGAATTGCCAGCAGAAGCCAGCGGAATTATCACGCTAAAAGCCGAAGAAGGCGACGCAGTTGCTGTTGGAGCAGTAGTTTGCTTAATAGATACTGCTGCAACTCGTCCAACGTCTGCAAGCCCTAATGTCGAAAGTCCAAAAGTTGAAGAGAAGAAAGCGGAAGTAAAAGTTGAAGCCCCAAAAGTTGCTCCAGTTGCTGTACCTATAACCTATGCTGCACAAACACCTTCACCTGCTGCTAAAAAAATATTAGACGAAAAAAGCATCCAACCTTCTGACATTGTTGGAACTGGAAAAGATGGTAGAATTACCAAAGATGATGCCATAAACGCAGTTCCATCAATGGGAACACCAACTGGCGGAAGTCGTGGTTCAGAACGCACCAAATTATCCATGTTGCGTCGTAAAGTTGCTGAAAGATTAGTGGCTGCCAAAAATGAAACCGCCATGTTAACTACCTTTAATGAAGTTAATATGACGCCAATAAACAATATACGTAATCAATATAAAGATGCCTTCAAAGCCAAACACAACGGTGTTGGTTTAGGATATATGTCATTTTTTACAAAAGCGGTTACTCGTGCATTGCAATTGTTTCCAGATGTTAATTCAATGATGGATGGCGATTATAAAGTGGCTTACGATTTTGCTGATATTTCAATCGCGGTTTCTGGACCAAAAGGATTAATGGTTCCTGTGGTTCGTAATGCAGAATTATTGACTTTTAGAGGAGTTGAAGCCGAAATAAAACGTTTAGCAATTCGTGCTCGTGATGGACAAATTACGGTTGACGATATGACTGGCGGAACATTCACAATAACAAATGGTGGCGTTTTTGGTAGTATGTTAAGTACGCCAATTATTAATCCGCCACAATCAGGAATTTTAGGAATGCACAATATTATCGAACGCCCAATTGCTGTAAATGGTCAAGTTGAAATTCATCCAATGATGTATGTGGCACTTTCTTATGACCACCGAATTATCGATGGTCGTGAATCGGTTGGATTTTTAGTTGCTGTGAAAGAAGGTTTGGAAAACCCATTGGAATTGTTAATGGGAGGAAATGCATTAAAGGCATTGGAATTATAGTTAAAATCGAAAATAGATTAATATAAAAATCCCAAATTCTAATTTAGAATTTGGGATTTTTTGATTTTAAAATTAAGTTTTAAAATTATTTTAGTCAACAAATTTTCGAATCGAATATTCAATGCTTTTCTTTTCAAAGAATCCTAAATAATATGCATTGTCTACTTTGAAAATAGTTTGAGAGTTTATTCTTTGATTTTTATCAAGAAATTTTCTAATATTATCCAAAGCAAGCGGTTTGACGAATTAATTAAGATGTTTTTCATTTGTGTTTAATAAACAGTTAAAGTAAACTACTTGTCTGTTGGTATGTTAATTAAATCAAGGGGCAGAATTTTGATCCACTTTTTGAAAACATTCATTTACAAATAGCCTGTATTCAGCTTCTAAAGCGATTATTTTTAGGTTTATGATTAGTGATTTTTTTGTTTCGTAAACAGAATTATACAGAATATTCTAATAATTCTTTTACAAGCAAATAAACTTTTGTTGATTTTTCAACTGGAAAATAATTCTCTTTGTCTAAATCCGATTTTTCAGCCCTTTCAATGGCTTTTGTAATTAAATCAACTTTTAAATATTCTTTAGGATAATTATTAATTTTAAATAGAGCGTGTTTTTGTCCAAGTTCAGTTTTCATTTCTTTACTATTTGAACTCATAATTTTTTCTTGTTCGTCCAAATGAAAATATAACCAAACTTCAAAGCAAAAGTTACTTATAAATAAGTCTGCATCTTTTAAACTCCGACAATATTTTTTTAATTCTGGAAATTGGTCAACGGGGTGTTCGTCAACATCTAATACAAATCTTAATTTATCATCATCTGAAATAAAAAGATTATTAGGTGTATTTTCTTTAAACGCTTTTGCTTTTTCTACTAATTTTTTTGGTTGTGAACCAATCACATTAGTGTTTTTTTCAAGGATATGAATTATACATGCTTTTCTTCCTTTCAAAAAGGTTTCGTTAAAATAGTCAAAGTATTTTGGTTCTTTTACTTCTCCTTCATAAACAATAAAAAATTGAGTAGAATCTTCGGTTGGTTCATTTTTATTATATAAATATTTTTTACGATCCATTTAAACTACGTTTTCTTCAATATTTAACTTTGTAAAATCTCCCAAAAACGGAATTCCACCATATCTTCCTTGCAAATATCCACGCTCTAAAACTTTATCTCCCCGTGGATTAAAATTACTTAAAGGATAAAATTCTGTACTTCCATCTGATTTTTTTTCAGTAAACCAAATCTCATCTCTTCGAAGCAGTTCGTCATCAAGTAAATGGCTTTCATGTGTTGTAAAAATTAACTGACTTTTAGATGTTGATTTTAAAGAATACATTTTTAGAAGTTCTTTAGCCAATAATGGATGCATACTTCTTTCTAGTTCATCAATAATATAAACTACATCTTTTCCATAAATTAAATCTTCAAATGCAGGAGAAAGTTCAAACAATCTATTTGTGCCATCTGATAATTCATTAAAATCAAATGTATAATTTGAAAATTCTTGAGTTGTACATAAGTCATAAACAAAATATTCACTACCTGTTTTAAAAAGACTAAAGTTTTTATTTCTGTATGGGAAAACCAAAGCTTTATTTTTATCGAATTCATTTCCACTCTCAATCAAACTTTCTAACTGATCTATCAAATGATCTTTTACTGGTTTATCATCAATCCCGAAAAATTTATCTGCATCAATCGGTTTTAATAAAATGTTTTTAATTCCAGTTTTACTATTCAAAAGTAAATTTTCAGTAAATTCCAAGTTCTTTTTACCTAATAAAACGGACTGAGTAAACTCAATATTTATAGAATTTGGAAATACAATTTGAATTTTTGTAAAAGCTTCAAGGATTTTATCAAAAATTTTATTTTTTATAAAAAGTTCATGACAATTATTTAAAACTGTACTATTTGATTTTAACTCTTTTTCAAGAAACCTTTTAGCGAAAATTAATTCTTCATTTTCTTTAAAATACTTACCAAAAGTTACATCATCATTTTTTCTTTTAAACAAAAGTTCTTCTTTAGATTTTGAAATTGAATCAATTAAATATAACCATTCTTCAGAAATTTTACCTTTGTATATTTCAACAGCATAGTCGAAATGAGAGTCTTGATATTCAAATTCAATTCTAAATGTACTAGGTTTATCAATGAAGTCGTTCAATCTGAATCGCTTACTTTGAGGAAGTAATATTGGCATCTCGGAAAGAACAATCGATTTTAAGAATGCAATAGCTTTTACTAAATTACTTTTTCCAGCAGCATTTGCGCCATAAATCGCAGCTGTTTTGAGAATACTAACACCTGATTTAGTTTTCATAACGTGTTCTGGTAATTTTTGAGAACCATTACCTTTACCTTTGAGCATATTGAATTCCGTCTCTTCCTTGAATGACATGAAATTACTAACAACAAAGCGAATTAACATGATTTTACGGTTTTTTCGTTAAAAATAATAATATCAAACAAAATAACAAATTAAACATTTTTAATACAAGAATAATAACGATTTTTTCGAAAAAATTAACTTATTTCTTCTCCATTTGTTACTCCATCAATATCTGGATTTACA
>JANPDC010000167.1:0-11925 GCA_031431275.1 Bacteroidota bacterium | reverse complement strand
TTATTCTGTTTTATATCCCAAATTTCACCAGATTCGATATTCATTATACAAAATTTATCATCTATAAAATGTAACTTACAACTTTTAGCGATAGTTTTTTCTGTGAATGTTGTTTTAAAAAAGTTTCTGTTATTCAAATTCAGACTTATTATCAATCTGTCAATTTCATAATAAGCCATTAAAATGTATTCTTTGTTTTCATTTTTACCAAGAGTATAACTATTGGCACTTTTAATAGATATTCTTTCAAAAAGCATTTCAACACCCGGATTATGATAACTATTTTCATTATTCAAATCGAAATTACCTTTCATTTTCTGCAAACTTTTATTATTGGCTAAATAGTACAAGGCATCATTTAAGATAAATTTTTGCATGATACTATGTGGTTGTGGAAACAAAATTGGATAGTTTAAAGGGAATTCTGATTTTCTAAAAATTTCAGTATCTGTATTTTTTTTATTTGTTTTTGTCCACAAATCCTCTAATGGTAAAATAATATTTTGAATTTGTTTCAATGTTTTATTTTGATTTTTTAAAATGCAAACATTACCATCTGATTTTGTGATAATTAAATATTTAATTTTATCTAAATTTTCATTAAAAATTTTTTGTGTATTAGCCATTTTAAATGAATCTTCTGATAGAATAATGAAAATTTCAGAAAGTTTACTATCATAATCGGAATTGAAAAATAAACTAAATCCTTCTGATGCGTCAAGTTTTGGAGATAAAAAATTCAATCCTTCAATAACATTATCAGTTGTGTCAAAAGCAACTTCTTCGAAAACATCTCCCATATTAAAAATTTTACATAAAATATCTGTTTTTGGATGTTTTGCAATTGCAATGGCAGTTGAAAAGGCAATAATTTTTGGAGTTCCCCAATTTTTCATGGAGTTATCAATCAAAATTATTCTTTGAAATTTATCTGCCTCTGGTGGTACTTCTCGTTTGATAAATAATGCTTCATTATTAGCAATTCTTGAAATAAAAACATTGTCATCATTTGCAAATTCAGATAGTATCAATTTATCAAAATCTCCTTTATTGGTCAAATCAGATACGCCTCCAAGCGGCATGTTACTTGGTGTCGCATGATGCATTGGGAAATTTAATCCAGACCAAATTCTTGTAATTAAACTCCCAATAAAAAAAGTTTTTGGCTCATCAATTAAATCTTGAATATAATCATTTGAAGTCGAAACTTCTTGATTTTCAATTATTTCATTTGAGATTTCAACTTCATTAAACGACAATCCTTCAAGCGATTTCAAAATTGATTCTACAGTTTGAAACTTCAAATTCAACAATGCAATTGTTCTAAAATCCTTTACAAAATTGGCATAACTAAACGGAATTTTATTACTGCAATCAGTTAATTTTTTTTTATTGGTTTTATAAATTTCAAGAATTAATTTTGATTTTTCTCTGTTAATTCTATTGTGGCAATTTTCGAAAATTACCATAAAAACCTGTTTTCTGTTTTCAGCAAGTTTATATTTTGCAGGTAATTGTTCTAATTTTTTTAAAAACTCAAAAGCGCCTTCAACATTACTTAATTCTGAATTTGGTTTTGATAATTTATTGTTGTTTGAGATTTCTAAAATTTGATTCAAAGCAATTTCAGAATTTGAATTTGTAGCAATTATTGCCAATAATAAAGACCCAAAAGGTGGTAATTCATTTACTGATAATAGTTCTAAAGTATCAAAAATATATTTTTCATAACCAATTGTATTACCATTTTGAATGGTTAAAGTTTCAAAAAAAGAATCTTTAGAATCAATTTCATTTTCGAATTCCCAAAAATAATCCTGATACGATTGAAAATAACTAAAAAAATCTGTCATAAATTTAATTTGAAAACGTTAATCGAAAAGAACTTAATGACAAGGGTTTTAATTCGCTTTTCGGAATAATAATATATTTTCCGCTTTCTTGATAAAAAACTAAATTTTCTTTTAAAGGATTGATTTCAAAATTGATTATTTCATTTAATAATGGAAATTCCAAACCAAATCCAGCAGGAATTAACAAATCTAAATCTTGATAAAATGTTTTTCCTTGAATTGGCAGAATTGGTGTTCCTAGAATTAATATTTCTTCGTTTACTATTGTCCAAATTAAATTGTTTAATCTATTTCTCGAAGCGTTTTCAATAAAATTCTTCAAATTTTCTTTATTAACTAGTATGGCATTAGCGGTTTTTTCTATTTCTGACCGAACAATTTTTACATCAATTTTTTCGTTTATTCCAAAAAAATTATTGTTAACCGAAGGCAATTTTACTGGTAATGCTCTCGAAATGGGCAACCAAAGTAAAGTACGTTGCAGTTTTTTAATTGGCAATAAACTATCTTTTAAAAACAGCAAATCATCTTTTAAATAATATATTTTTTTAAACGGAATACTTTTTATTTCCGTTGAGTCAACTTGAATTTTAGAAATATTTCTCAACCAAATACTATTTTCATCAAATGCAACATTTAGGTTTGTCCAATATCTTATTTTTCCGAGATATTCTTTATGTTCAACATCAATTTCCAGCAAAAAAGTCTCTAAATTGTTTGAAGTATTTTCTGCCATAACGATTCAATTTCTTGTTGAATAAATTGTTTTTGTTCAATATTCTTAATCCATTCACAACGTGTTTGAACATATCGAAGTTTATCTTTTATTACATTTCTATCTTCAAATGATAAACCAGTCTCGTTCCATTTTTGGGTCAGATAATTTACTTCTTTAATTACTTCTTCTGGATTCGGTGCTTTGTTAAATAACGCTTGCGGATGTGCATTTTCAGAAACATCTTTTTCGATAATTGAATTTATTATTCCTTCTAAAATTTCTATTTGCTCTTCGGTGTCCCAAATGTATTTAATAACCCATAAGTCTGATAAAATTGCTTCGTTACGACCACACATGATCGCACTTGCGGCAATTAAATTTTGTAATTTTACTGCTCGTCTATCTGAAACTTTAATTCCAGTGTTTCGCAAACTATGAACGATATCAACGTACTGAGACCTAATATTTAATAAATTGACTTTTCTACACAATTGTTGCAATTCTTTAATTTCGTTAGCACTAATTGTTATTTGTTTTTCTTGATCATTATTCTCAAGTTTCCAACCAGCAATCAAAACTTCATTTAACAAATCTGGATCAACATAATTACATTGAATTCTAATTAAAAAACGATCTAAAAGTGCATTTAAGGCTTCGTCTTCTGGCAAAATATTACTTGCCCCAACAAACATTAAAGCAGGAAGTTTCTTGGTTTCTTTTCCTCTTCTAAAAATTTTTTCATTTAATGCTAACAGCAAACTATTTAAAATTGCTGAATTAGCATTAAAAATTTCATCAAGAAAAACCATCGATGCTTCTGGCATCATGCCTTCAGTATTCGTAATTAATTCTCCTTCTTTAAGTTTTCGAATGTCAAATGGACCAAAAATTTCATTGGGTTCAGTAAACCGAGTTAATAAATATTCGAAATTTTTACCATCTTCAATTGCATTAGATAATGCTCTGATAATAGCACTTTTAGCAGTTCCTGGTGGACCTAGTAAAAAAGCATTCTCTCGTGCTAAAAGACCAATTCCTAGTAAATCTATTATTTCGTCTTTGCCAACAAATGTTTCTTTTATTTGTTTTAAAACATTGTTTAGTTTCTCTACTGAAGCCATATTTTAAATTGTACTTATTTTTAAATTAAATTTAATTCTTTCCAAAACTCTGTTTTGTAATTGCCTAATGATTCTGAAATTAAAATATTTATTTCAGGATTTAAGGCATATTTTATTGCTTTTCTTTCAATTATTCTATCAACATAGAGTTGTTTTAAACATGCATTATTGTTTAAAAAATCAAAGTTTAAGTTATCGATATTTATTTCAAAACCAATTGCAGAATAATGAAATTTATCGAGTTGTTTTTCTAAAATAGGAATCAACATATCTTCAGAATCAATTTTTTTTAACTCTAAAACAATTTGCGGTAAAAAACGCAAACACAAATCAACTGATAAAATTGTTGAAGCATTGATTTCAAATGAAAAATCAGAAAATAATTTTGGTAAATCCTTTAAAGAATGTTCTCTATATAAAAGCAATTGTGAAGCAAAAAAAAGATTTTTCGCAGCCCAAATCCCAGCCTTTTCATCAAACTTTGGAGCAATAAAAGGATAATCTAATACTTCTCTATCAAACTCATCTTGAAGAAATTCAATTGTTTCTTTTTCTTCCAAAGGATAGATTTCTAAAACCTTGTCAAATAAAATCAGATGTTCTAGTGTTCGAATATTATAAATTGTTTCTAAGAAATTATTTTTCTTTTGAGTCATTGTTTTAAATCCTACATATTACGTCGATACTGACCACCGACCTCAAAAAGTGCACTAGTAATCTGACCCAAAGAACAAACTTTAGTGGCTTCCATTAATTTATCAAAAAGATTTTCGTTTTTGATAGCAGCATTTTGCAAAATGGCAATGTGTTCAGCCACTTTTTCGGCACTCGACGAATGCAAACTCGCCAACATATCAATTTGATATTGTTTTTCGGTTTCGGTGGCACGAATAACTTCGGCAGGAACAACGGTTGGCGAACCTTTGGAACTCAAAAAAGTATTCACACCAATAATAGGGAATTCTCCATTGTGCTTCAAGGTTTCATAATACAAACTTTCTTCTTGAATTTTGCTGCGTTGGTACATGGTTTCCATAGCCCCAAGAACACCGCCACGTTCGGTAATTCTGTCAAATTCTAATAAAACGGCATCTTCCACCAAGTCGGTTAATTCTTCGATAATGAACGAACCTTGAATTGGATTTTCGTTTTTTGCTAAACCTAATTCTTTATTGATAATCAACTGAATTGCCATCGCTCGACGCACCGATTCTTCAGTTGGTGTTGTTATTGCTTCGTCGTAAGCATTGGTATGCAACGAGTTACAATTGTCATAAATTGCATAAAGTGCTTGCAAAGTAGTACGAATATCATTAAAATCAATTTCTTGAGCGTGTAATGAACGACCCGAAGTTTGAATGTGGTATTTCAACATTTGTGCTCTTTCGTTGGCTCCGTATTTATTTTTCAACGCTTTTGCCCAAATTTTTCTTGCTACACGACCAATTACAGCATATTCTGGATCGATTCCGTTCGAGAAAAAGAATGATAAATTAGGTCCAAAATCGTTGATATTCATGCCACGACTCAAATAATATTCTACGTAAGTAAACCCATTCGAAAGCGTGAAAGCCAATTGCGTAATAGGATTTGCTCCTGCTTCGGCAATATGATACCCAGAAATTGAAACCGAATAAAAATTCCTAACATTTTTGGTAATAAAATATTCTTGCACATCGCCCATCAATCGCAAAGCGAATTCGGTTGAAAAAATACAAGTATTCTGCGCTTGATCTTCTTTTAAAATATCCGCTTGAACAGTGCCACGAACTTGGCTTAAGGTTTTCACTTTTATTTCGTTGTAAACATCATTTGGCAAAACTTCGTCGCCAGTTATGCCTAATAAAAATAAACCTAAACCATTATTTCCTGCAGGAATTTCACCTTGATAACTTGGCCGTACTATTCCTTTTTTCTTATAAATTTCATTGATCTTTTCAAGAACTTCGACTTCTAGATTGTTCTCTTTGATATAAATTTCGCATTGTTGGTCAATGGCGGCATTCATAAAAAAGCCAAGCAACATAGGCGCTGGTCCATTTATAGTCATCGAAACTGATGACTTTGCGTGAACCAAATCAAAACCTGAATACAATTTTTTAGCATCGTATAAACAACAAATAGAAACGCCTGCATTTCCGATTTTGCCATAAATATCTGGTCGAACATGTGGGTCGGCACCATACAAAGTTGGACTGTCAAACGCTGTCGATAATCGTTTTGCTGGCAATCCTGCGCTTACATAATGAAAACGTTTATTGGTTCGTTCTGGTCCGCCTTCGCCAGCAAACATGCGGCTTGGATCTTCGCCTTCGCGCTTAAATGGATACAATCCTGAGGTAAACGGAAATTCTCCTGGAACATTTTCTTGTAAATTCCATTTTAAAATATCGCCCCAAGCCTCGTACTTTGGTAAAGCAATTTTTGGAATTTGTGAATTCGATAATGATGTAGTTTGAGTTTTAATTTCAATAACTTTATCACGAACTTTGAAACTATAAATCGGATTTTTGTATTTGTTTACTTTTTCTTTCCAATTCAAAATAATTTCCCAATTGTATGGATCAAGATTCATTTTTACTCGGTCGAATTCGGCAATTAGCATTTTTACGAAAAGTTCTTGTTCGTCCCTCGACTGCGCTCGGGAGGACAAAACAGAAGAAAAATCATTATCTATTCCAAATTTCGATAATTCGATTTTAGATTCGGTAACAGATTCTAACGTTTTATAAATTCCATATAATTTTTGTGCGACTTCTACTTGCGTTTTGGCAACTTCGTCGTATTTGCGATTATTTTCTGCAATTTCAGATAAATAACGGGTTCTATGCGGCGGAATTACATATATTTTCTCGCTCATTTC
This sequence comes from Bacteroidota bacterium, assembly GCA_031431275.1. GTDB lineage: Bacteria > Bacteroidota > Bacteroidia > Flavobacteriales > Flavobacteriaceae > Flavobacterium. The sequence continues at coordinate 5,370 of JANPDC010000167.1, read as the reverse complement.
ACGAGTGATTTCGAATGTTGATTTTAGATTTGCACTTGTTTTTTCAACAATTTTATCCATTATCGATTTGTACAACGTGTTCATTCCTGGATCATTAAATTGCGAAGCAATTGTTCCAAAAACTGGCATTGAATCTGGGTTTTCGTCCCAAAGATTATGATTGCGTTGGTATTGTTTTTTGACATCGCGAATGGCGTCAAGTGCTCCACGTTTGTCAAATTTATTCAAGGCTACCAAATCGGCAAAATCTAACATATCGATTTTCTCGAGTTGGGTTGCCGCACCAAATTCCGGCGTCATAACGTATAAAGATACATCAGAATGATCCATAATTTCGGTATCTGATTGTCCAATTCCCGAAGTTTCTAGAATTATTAAATCATATTCGGCTGCTTTTAGAACTTGAATGGCTTCTGCAACATATTTAGACAATGCCAAATTAGATTGTCGAGTTGCCAATGAACGCATATAAACTCTAGGATTATTTATTGCATTCATTCGGATTCTATCACCCAAAAGTGCGCCACCAGTTTTCTTTTTTGATGGATCGACAGAAATTAATCCAATGGTTTTTTCGGGAAAATCAATTAAAAAACGACGCACTAATTCATCTACTAATGATGATTTTCCTGATCCGCCAGTTCCTGTTATTCCTAAAACAGGACTTGCTCCCTTCCCTTTGGGAAGGGTTGGGGATGGGCTAAAAAGCCGTTGAAATTCGTCATTTCTATTTTCTGCTAATGAAATTAATCTTGCGATTGTTGGAATGTGTTTTTCTTTTAATGCTTTTGCGATGTCTAAACCAACTGGCAAATCAGGCAAAACATAATCCGATTTCATGACATTATCATTAATCATTCCTTGTAAACCCATGGCTCGACCGTCGTCTGGCGAATACAATCGTGTGATGCCATAATCCATTAAATCTTTGATTTCTGATGGAAGAATTACGCCACCACCACCACCAAATATTTTGATGTGGGTTGCGTTTTGTTCTTTCAATAAATCGTACATGAACTTGAAATATTCGTTGTGACCGCCTTGATAGGAACTGCAAACTATAGCGTTCGCATCTTCTTGAATGGCTGTATTAACCACTTCTTGTACGCTACGATCGTGCCCAAGATGAATGACTTCGCAACCTGTGGCTTGAATGATTCGGCGAATGATATTTATGGCTGCATCGTGACCGTCAAAAAGTGCGGCTGCGGAAACAATTCTGATTTTATTTTTAGGAATATAAGGTATTTGTGGTTCCATTTTGAGGATTTGATTTTTGAATAGCAAATTTAGTATTTTTTTACTCGATAATTTATAAAAAGGTTAAGATTTTGTAAGAGACTTTTTAGTTGAATTTTAGCCCCGACAGCAGCGATATCCCACGCTTTTTTGCGTGGATAAAGCGAATGGCGGGTGAAATATTGAATTGAAAACAGAATGTTCTTGCTCCAAGAAAAAAAATTGGCTTTGTTTTTGATTTAATTGTATTTTTGAATTTCAAATTAGTAGGTAATGAAAAGAATTTTATTTATTTTATTGGTGAGTTCCTCAATCGCAAATGCGCAGTTTGGAAGTATTTTGAAAAAAGTGAACGAAAAAGTGAGTTCTGTTACTGGAATTACTTCGGAACTTGATATTTCTAATGGACTTAAAGAGGCTTTGAATAACGGGATTTCGAAACAAGTGAGCAGGTTGACTGCTGTTGATGGATTTTTCGGAAATGAGGCTGTTAGAATTTTGATGCCTGTGGAATTGCAAAAGGTTGATGAAACATTACGCAAATTCGGGATGAGTAAATTAGCCGATGATGGAATCAAAATGCTTAATCGTGCAGCCGAAGATGCCGTAAAAGAAGCGACTCCAGTTTTTGTAAGTGCGGTTAAAAACATGAGTTTGAATGATGCAAAGGGAATTTTGATGGGAAATGAAAATGCTGCAACTTCTTATTTAGAGACTCAAACTAATGCAGATTTGTACACCAAATTTAGTCCTGTTGTTCAAAGTTCCTTAACAAAAGTTGGTGCCGATAAAATTTGGAAAACTATTATTTCTAAATATAACAAATTGCCTTTGGTTGAGAAAGTAAATCCAGACTTGACTGATTATGTAACAACTAAATCCTTGAGTGGCGTTTTTAAAATGATTACTATCGAAGAAAAGAACATTCGAACTGATTTGAATTCGAGAACATCGGGGTTGTTGCAAAAAGTTTTTGCGATGCAGGATAATAAATAAGAATAAGATTGAGATATAGGTTTAGTGAAAATTTATGAATTAGTTGTATGAAAAAATTATTTGTTTTGATGGTTGTTTTTGCATTTTCAGGTTGTGCTGAAATGAATCAAGTTTTGCAGCAATTACCAAATGGTCAAGGTTTAGGGATTGATATTTCTGGTGGTTTAAAAGAGGCTTTGAACAACGGAATTTCGAATCAGGTTTCGAAATTAACTGCTGTTGATGGTTTTTACAGAAACGAAGCCGTGAAAATTTTATTACCCGAAGAATTGAAAAAAGTAGATGCCGGACTTCGAAAAATTGGACTTAGTAAACTGGCTGATGATGGCTTGAAAGCGATTAATAGAACTGCCGAAGATGCTGTAAAAGAAGCCACACCCATTTTTGTTGATGCTGTTGTGAACATGAGTTTTACTGATGCAAAAAATATTTTGATGGGAAATGAAAATGCGGCTACTAGTTATTTGCAAGGCGCAACAACTAGTGCATTGTACGGAAAATTTAATCCTGTTATCAAAAATTCTTTTGCAAAAGTTGGTGCCGATAAAATTTGGACAAACCTCATCAATAAATACAATTCAATTCCGTTTGTGAATCAAGTGAACCCAGATTTGACTGATTATGTGACCAATCAAGCTCTTAATGGGGTTTTTAAAATGATTACTGTCGAAGAAAAGAAAATTAGAACTGATTTGAAATCTCGAACTTCAAATTTATTGAAGCAAGTTTTTGCAATGCAGGATAAAAAATAAATGTTGATTAGATTCGGGTTGAAACTAAATTAAGATTTAAAAATCTACTGGTTTCCGTTTATAAACGAAATTACTTCTTGATTAAAAACCAATGGTCTATCCACATTAACTACATGTCCACAGTTTTCGATTACAAATAATTTTGAAGATTTGTAATGTTTCTCAACAACTTTTCGAACTGATGGCAAGAACATATAATCTTCTTCACCCATGACATATAATGTGGGAATTTCAAGTTCAACTTGTCGAAACCATTTTAAAATTGGATTGATTTCGGCGGTAAGTTTGAACCAACGAATGAATTCTTTTTGATATAATTTCTTGGCTTCGTTGATGAATAATAATCGGGATTGTTTGTGGTTTTTGTTGGGCATTATTACAAATGCAAAAAATTTATATAATACTAAATAGGGCAAAACATATTTAAAAACATTGCCTAATTTCATTAGTATTTGAGAACGAAAGTTCATTTTTAGAATTGCTCCGCCCAAAATCATACTTTGCACTCTTTCTGGATGTGTCTCTGCCAATTGACGAATCAAGATTGTTCCTAGTGAAATTCCAACAAAATGTGATTTTTTAATTTCTAAAAAATCAATTACCTCTAAAACATCGTTTGAAATGGATTCAAATGTATATTTTCTCTGAAATGCTTTTTTTATTTGTTCATTTGAGTTACCATGACCTCGCAAGTCTAACAATAAAACGTTGAAATGTTTCTGAAAATCTCGAATTTGCTTGAACCAAATTGATGAACTACCACCTGCTCCATGTACAAAGGTTACCCATTGTTTGGAGTTTTTGTTATCGTAAATAGTATAGTTTATCAATTTTAGATTTTTTTCAAAGATATAAAAAAAAGATTCTTGGTTGTAAGTAGTTAGTTATAAGTTTTTATGAAGTAATTTGAAATACTCAAATGCCAACAATAGTCTACTGCCATGCCAAGAAAACATTTCTCCATCAACGATTTCTATTTTTGCATTAGAATATTTTTGAATTTCGATTTTATCTTTTTCTTGAAATGGAAATGGCTCTGAAGAGAGAAAAATTAAATCTAAATTTTCGTTTTGAAGTGTTTCAATTTGAATTTCTGGATAACGATTTGACTCAAAATTGTTATTTTCATAACTATTTTGAAATTTATTTAGTTGTAATATTTCGTTAATATAATTATTTGATCCGACAACCATGTAGGGATTTTTCCATATAAAATAGGCTACTTTCTTGTTTGGTTTTTCTTCGATAAAAGTTTTAAAATCACCTAAAGCAAATGATAATTTGTCATTTAAAAGTTTTGCATTTTCTTGATGATTAAATAGTTGTCCAAAATCTTGAATCATTTGAAAATTGTCCTCGATTGTAATGATGTTGGTTGTCCAAGTTGTACAAATTTTGGAACATTCTTCAATTATTTCTTTAGTATTTTCCTCTTTATTGCAAATTATAATATCTGGATTCAACGCTTTTATTTTCTCGTAATTGGGATTTTTGGTTCCTCCTACTTTTGTTTTTTCTTTCAAAAAATGGTTTGGATGAACGCAAAATTTAGTTATTCCAACAATGAATTCCTCTAAACCTAAATCGAATAACAATTCGGTTTGCGATGGAACTAGTGAAATAATTCTAATTGGTGTTTCATTGAAAGTATGTTTGTTTTTTATTTGATCGATTAATGTCATTGACTTGAATAAAATTTGTTGATTGGAGTTTTTAAAAATAAAAACCTATTATATTTTTTTATACTTTTATATTAAAATTGCTTATGAAAAAAATATTTATACTTTTTGCCTTTACATTCGTACAGCAAATATACGCGCAATTTAATTTTAATTTTGATAGTAACAATACTGGGCAACGAGTTTGTTTGGTTTCCGCAACTACTAACGAAAATCCTGCATCGATAACCATCAATTTATTAGATAATTATTTGAATAGTCAATTTAATTATACCATAAAAAGACGACCAATAAATGGTTTAAATTCTGATTGGACTACAGTTGCAACCAACATTAGTTCACTAAATTGGACTGATACAAATGTTTCTGTTGGAAATGCATTCGAATATCAAGTTCGTAGATTGAGACAAACTTTCGATGCAATTGGTTATGTTACTGCTTGTATCAAATATGACCAAACTTTGCCAAAAGGTCAAATGATTCTAGTTATAGATAACTCTTTTCAAAATAGTTTGTCAACAGAAATTTTGCAACTTAAAAAAGATTTAACCGCAGAAGGCTGGTTGGTGAATCAAATATTTGTTCCTAGAGCAACAACATGGGGAACTGAACCATCCATTTTGAGTCTAAAACAATCAATATCAACAATATATAATAATGAACAAAGCGATAATAAACATACTCATTTATTTCTTATATGGCAT
>JANPDC010000166.1:0-3482 GCA_031431275.1 Bacteroidota bacterium | reverse complement strand
TGAAATTGTTTTTTGAAATTGATTTTTGAAATTGTTTTTTGAAATTGTTTTTTGAAATTGTTTTTTGAAATTGTTTTTTGAAATTGTTTTTTGAAATTGTTTTTTGAAATTGATTTTTGAAATTGAAACCTCAACTATTTCTCAAATTCTCGCATATTCTCGACTTTTTTATTTGCTAAAAATCCAGTAATATCCTCAAAATGTTCTACAACTCGTTTGTTTGTAAACTCATAAACTTTATGTGCTAATCCGTCAAGGAAATCACGATCGTGCGAAACCAAAATTAAAGTTCCATCAAAATCACGAAGAGCATCTTTTATAATGTCTTTGGTTTTCATATCCAAATGGTTCGATGGCTCATCAAGAATCAAGAAATTTACTGGTTCCAAAAGCAATTTTATCATGGCCAAACGGGTTTTTTCGCCACCCGAAAGTACTTTTACTTTTTTGGTAACATCGTCGCCGTGAAACATAAATGCTCCCAAAATATCTTTGATTTTTGTACGAACGTCACCAACAGCAATATCATCAATAGTTTCTAAAATCGTAGCATTTCCATCTAATAAAGAGGCTTGATTTTGTGCAAAATAGCCAATCATTGCATTATGTCCCACTTCAACCGAACCCGAATTGATTTCGATTTGTTTCATAATAGCTTTGATCATGGTCGATTTTCCTTCTCCATTTTTACCTACAAACGCCACTTTCTGACCACGTTCAATTACAATATTGGCATCTTTGAAAATAACTTTTTCGCCATATGCTTTATGCAAATCTTTTACAATAACAGGATATTGACCAGAACGAATTGCTGGTGGAAATTTTAATTTCAAAGCCGAAGTATCCACTTCATCAACTTGAACAATAACCAGTTTTTCTAGCATTTTTACACGTGATTGAACTGCATCTGTTTTAGAGAAAGTTCCTTTGAAACGATCAATAAATGTTCTATTATCAGCAATCATTCGTTGTTGCTCATCATATGCTTTTTGTTGGTGCATGCGTCGGTCTTTTCGAAGTTCGAGATAATGGGTATATTTTGCTTTGTAGTCATAAATACGACCCATGGTAACCTCGATTGTACGATTTGTGATGTTATCGACAAAGGTTTTATCGTGAGAAATCACCACAACAGCTTTAGCGGAATTAATCAAAAAATCTTCTAGCCATTGAATACTTTCAATATCCATGTGGTTTGTTGGCTCATCAAGAAGAATTAAATCTGGTTTTTGCAAAAGGATTTTTGCCAATTCAATTCGCATTCTCCAACCTCCAGAAAATTCTGAAGTTTGGCGGTCAAAATCTTCACGTAGAAAACCTAAACCAGTTAAAATCTTCTCAACTTCGGCTTCGTAATTGATTTCTTCGATGGCATAAAACTTTTCGGACAAGTCAGAAACGCGTTCGATCAATTTCATGTATTCATCTGATTCATAATCAGTTCTGATAGTCAATTGTTCATTTATTTCATCGATTTCTTTTTTCATCGAGAAAATTTCTCCAAATGCTTTCGAGGTTTCTTCCATTACGGTTGCGCCATCGGTTGTCAATAAATGCTGAGGCAAATAGGCAACAATAGCATCTTTTGGTGCAGATACATTACCTGTTGATGGCTTGGCTTGACCCGAAATTATTTTCAATAAAGTCGATTTTCCAGCGCCATTTTTGCCCATCAAAGCAATTTTATCATTTTCATTGATAGCAAAAGAAACATCTGCAAAAAGTGTGGTGCCGCCAAATTGAACGGAAATATCGTTGACTGTAATCATTTTTTAAATTTAGAAAAGTTTAAAAGTTTATAATGTTTAATTATATGACTTTTTTGAAGGTGCAAAGATAGATTAATTCAAAGTATTAGAAAAACAATTCCGATATTTGCTTCTTAATATATGAAAACAATGAATATTCTTTATCTACATGGACTCGACAGCAACTTGAGCATCGAAAAACGACAAATTCTTGAAAAATTTGGAACTGTATTTGCTCCAGATTTGGATTATCGATCCAATTCAAACATGATTTCTTTTCTTGAGAATGAATATGAAAACAAAAATATTGATGCAATAGTTGGGAGTAGTATGGGCGGTTTTACTGGATTTTATCTCTCGAAAATGCTACAAATTCCTGCGTTATTATTCAATCCTGCGTTGCCATATCGCACAGTTCATCAAAATATTACTGTAATTGAACAAGCAAACAAACAAAAATTGCAAATTGTTATTGGAAAACAAGACGACGTAATTCTTGCTAAAGACAATCTTGAATTTATTTCGAAATTATTATCCTCAGATTATGATATCAGATTGCATGTTAATGAAGAATTAGGTCACAGTATTCCGCTTGATGTTTTTCAAAATGAAATTAATTTGTTTTCAATAATTCTATTTGAAAATATTTTAAATCAAAATTAACTTCAATTTCTCTTGAAATTCTAAATTTTCATTTATTCCAATATGATCTTGATTTTTTAATTCGAAAAGTTGATCGTTTGGTTTTAATAATTTTTTCAATTTTAGAGCGTTTTGAATCGGAATTAATTCATCAGAAATGCCATGAAAAATATAAATTGGAGATTTGACTTTCAAGATATTTTCATTCGTTTTGAATTCAAATTTCTTTAAAAAATTAGGATAAAATGGAACTTTACTTTCAGTAAATTCTATAAAGTTATAGAATGGTGCTTGCAAAATCAATGCTTTTGAATTTACGTTTGATGCTAAAAAAGTGGCGACACCTGTTCCTATTGAATAACCACAAATGATAATTTTGCTTGAATCGTATCGTTTTAAAAGTTCATTGTAAACAATTTGAACATCTTTGTTTACTTGAGTTTCTGTTTCAATTTCGCCTTCACTCTTGCCAAAACCTCGATAATCTAAAATAAAAAAATCATAACCTAAATCGGTATAAGTTTTAGCATTATTCCCCCAAGTATCTAACATTCCTGCATTTCCGTGAAGGTAAAAAATCAAGCCTTTGGGGTTTGGAGTTGTAAACAATAGTCCGTTTATTTTTCTTGAATCAAAAGATGGAATTTTCAATTCTTCGAACTTTTCTTTGAAATCGAATTTATGATCTGAGCTTAGTTTAGTGGCTTGAAAGACCATTTTAGCCTGATTGAAATAAACAAAACTTATGATGATTACATATAATAAAACAAAAATTGATAGTAGTGTCACTAATAAAAATTTAAGAGTTTTCATTACAAACTCATTCTAAAATCCTCAATTACTGGATTCACTTTTCCGAAATCAACTTCTTGAACAAACAATTCAACTGGAGTTTTTTTTGAGGATTTATTGATTTGGCTGTTGTTCTTTAATACTGTCTCCACGCCTATTGCTTCGATTTTTTGTTGTAATTCGGTTGCTAATTTTTCATCGCCCGAAAATATTTTCATTAATCCCATAATTTTAATTTTAATTTTATGTTGTAGGTTGTATGTTTTAGGTTTTTAATTGAACATCAATAATTTAATTTTC
>JANPDC010000165.1:0-28216 GCA_031431275.1 Bacteroidota bacterium | reverse complement strand
TTAGGATTATGACTTTTACTTCATTGTTATTTCCTGCTTCGGTAATGGTTTCAGATAATTTTTTTAATAAATCTGCTGGTAATGAGTTTTGTTCGGGATGAAAAAACTCGATGGTGGCGATGTTATTTTTTATGTTTTGTTTTACGTACGGATTCATTTTTTTGTTTCAAGTTTAAGGTTTCAAGTTTTTTAAACCATTAAGAAATTAAGTTTCATTAAGTTTTTTATTCTAATTTTCTAATTTGTTTGTCGAAATCTGAAATAATTTTTTGTGTTTTATTAAAGATTTCGTATTCGTTTATTGCTTTTTTATTTGCTGTTAATTTGGAAATTTTTCCGTTTCCTTGTAATATTTTGTAATCATTAAAATCTAGAAATTTGTTTACACTTTCTGATAATTGAACCATCGAAAAAGTATTTTGGCGTTCGATTAATCCTTCTATATAATCAAAATAACCAGTAACTGTTCTTTCGAGTTGTTTGATTTCTTTTTCTTGTAAATAATTTTTGGCAACAATAACATCTTGTTTTAAAACTCTTCCGTCTGGAGCATTTTTCCAAGTTGTTAATCCCATATTTTCATACGAATTATTAGCAGTTTTGAATATTATTTCGGCTGCTGTATTTCCTGTAATTGCAAAATGAAATTTGTTTTGAACCGTTGCAAAAAACATTTTGGTGGTTTCTGAATTTTTATCATAATCAATGCTGCATTCTGCAAAAATATCGGTAATTTGCTGATAAATCCGTCTTTCGCTTGCTCGAATGGAACGAACTCTTTGCAATAATTCTCTGAAATAATCTTTTCCGAAAATGGATTGCCCTTGTTTTAATCTGTTGTCGTCAAGCACAAATCCTTTTATAATAAATTCTTTTAAAGTATTAGTTGCCCAAATTCTGAATTGCGTTGCTTTTGAGGAGTTTACTCGGTAGCCAACAGAAATTATAGCATCTAGATTGTAGAATTTAGTTTTATATTTTTTCCCATCAGATGCAGTTGCCGAGATTTCCTCGGTAACTGAATTTGCATTTAATTCATTAGAGTTCAAAATATTTTTGAGATGTAATGAAATATTATCGGAACTACAATCAAACAATGTTGCCATTGCTTTTTGAGTTAGCCAAACGGTTTCGTTTTCCAATAAAACATCAACACGAACTTCGCCAGATGGCGTTGAATAAAGAATGAATTTATTTAATTGGTTTTCCATTTTGAAAACTATTTTTTTGAACTTGTAAATAATCCTTACAAGTTGGACTTTAATTTATTCAGTTATTTCCATTTTGGAAACTACTGATTTATTTTGAACTACTCGAAAATTTCGAGCAGTTGGTTTTTAATTTTTGAACTAACTGGATTTTCCAGATAGTTGGACTTTTTAGCCCCGATAGAAGGGAAAAACATTTTGGCGATTTTTCTTCGCCAAAATTTTTGGAATGATAGCGGGATTGGCTCCTGAAAAAAATTACAAAATATTAAATTGTTCAAAATGATGGTTTAAATGTTTTCGTTCTAATAAATAACTTTCATATTTGTTTAATTCTCCAAAAACCATATTTTTCAGAATGGCTTCCGGATTTTCTTTAAAAAATGTTTTATAATTTTCTCTTTCTTCGAAAAATTTTTGCTTTGCGGTTGATAAATCGGGATGAATTAAATTTTCTAAAGCATCTTTTTTCATTGATGGAAACTTGGTTCCCATCGGAAATTTATCGAAATTATATAGCGAATGATGCACTTGCTCTAAAATCTTTTCGGGTGTTGCAATTTCAAAATCCTGAATTTGACCTGACAAAATTTTATAACCATATTCCAAATGTTCTAACAAATGTTGTGGCGTTAATATGCCCCAATTTGGTTTGGAATTTTCAGTTAATTTATTCAAACATTCTGTGATTTTTTCATCGGTCATTTCGATGAAAGTTTCTTGCTTTTTCTGAACCATTGTTAGAATTGTGGCAACTGCTACTAACTCATTTTCGGTGTCAAAAACCTCAACAAACCATTTTACAATGCCACTTGGATGTTCGGCTGAAGCAACATCTCTGTCGACTTTTTGCTTGCAGGTTAAACGCACATAAACCGTGTCGTTATGATAAATTGGTCTCAAGAAACGACATTCTTCAAGTCCATAATTTGCGGCAACTGGTCCTTTGTTTGGATAGACGAACAAACCTGCTGCAGCGGCTAAAATGAAATAGCCGTGAGCCGTTCGTTTTTTGAAAATACTTCCGTCAAGCGAAGTAATATCAGTATGTGCGTAGAAATGGTCCCACGTGATATTAGCGAAATTGATGATGTCGGTGTCGGTAACTGTGCGATTATGTGTTCGCAATGACATTCCGGGTTGGATGTCTTCCCAATGGTATTGAAACGGGTGTTGCGTGATTTCTTTGTAAGCCGAATTGGGTTGATAAATGCCCGTAATTTCGGTTAAAGTTGTAGGTGAACCTTGAATGGCGCAACGTTGCATATAGTGTTTGATGCCACGAATGCCGCCCATTTCTTCGCCTCCACCAGCACGACCTGGACCACCGTGAACGAGTTGTGGCAATGGCGAACCGTGACCTGTGCTTTGCTTGGCATTTTCACGATTGAGAACCAAAATTCGTCCGTGATGTGTGGCTGCATTCACGACATATTCTTTGGCAATTTCATCAGAATTAGTAACGATTGACGATACTAACGAGCCTTTCCCCATTCGGGCTAATTCGATGGCTTCGTCTAGATTTTTGTATGGCATTAATGTTGCAACTGGTCCAAATGCCTCGACTTCGTGAGCGGTTAAATTGGTAAATGGATTTTCTTCTCGAAGCAACATTGGTGCTATAAACGCTCCTTTTTTAGCATCGGCACCGACTAAATTTAGTTTATCGAAATCACCGTAAACGATTTTGGCAGTTTTGGCAATTTCGTTGGCTCGGTCTTTTACTTCTTGTACTTGCGACATTGAAACTAACGAACCCATTCGGACTTCTTTTAATCTTGGGTCGCCAATTACAACTTTATCTAATGCTTTTGATAGTGCGTTTTGAACATCGTCAATTAGATTTTCTGGAACGATTACTCGACGAATTGCGGTACATTTTTGACCACATTTCACGGTCATTTCGCTTCGAACTTGATTGATGAATAAATCAAATTCTGGAGTTCCTGCAACAGCATCTTCGCCCAAAATGGATGAATTTAACGAATCGGCTTCCATATTGAAAGGCACTGATTCTTGTATAATTCTGGAATGTGATTTTAATAATCTTCCTGTTGTTGCCGAACCTGTAAATGTTACTACATCTTGACTTTCGACAGTGTCTAAAAGTGTGTTTGCCGAACCACAGATGAGTTGCAAAGCACCTTCGGGTAAAATATTTGATTTTATGATTTCGCGAACAACGGCTTCGGTTAAATAGGAAGTTGATGTTGCTGGTTTTACGACTGCTGGCATTCCTGCCATCCAATTGACTGCACATTTTTCTAACATTCCCCAAATTGGGAAATTAAAAGCGTTGATGTGAACTGCCACACCTATTTTTGGAACTAATATATGATGTGCCATAAATCGTCCGCCTTTTGACAAATCGATTGGGTCGCCTTCGACGTGATAGGGTTGGTTTGGGAATAATTTTCGTAAACTAGCATTGGCAAATAAATTTCCGAATCCGCCTTCGATGTCAATCCAAGAATCGATTTTGGTTGCGCCTGTTCGGTAACTTAATTCGTAGAAAGCGTCTTTGCGTTTGGTTAAATATAAAGCCAGATTTTTTATCATATTGCCACGCTCTTGGAAGGTCATTTTGCGAAGTTTCTCGCCACCCTTTGTTCGACCGTAATGCAGAATTTCTCCGAAATTTAAACCTTCGGTTGATGCGTTGGCTATTATTTCGCCAGTAACAGAGTCGTATAATGGGATGACTTCGCCTTTTCCATCGACCCAATGTCCGTTTATGTAGTTTTGTATTTTGCTCATAATTTGAACATTTTATTTGTTTTTTATTTTTTAAACCATTAAGAAATTAAGGTTCATTTAGTTTTTGCATTAGATTTCAGAGATTAAAGGTGTTTTTTACCGCAAATTTCATAAATTTTCACAAATTTTATAATTTATACCTAACAGGTTTTAAAAACCTGTTAGGATTTAAACTCGCTCTATAATTGCTGCATAACCTTGTCCAACTCCTATACACATTGTAATTAATGCGTATTGTTTTTGTTGAATTTGTAATTCTAATGCTGCTGAATAACAAATTCTGGCACCAGTTACTCCTAATGGATGACCGATTGCTATTGAACCGCCATTTGGATTTACTCTTGGGTCGTTGTCTTTTAATCCTAATTCTCGCAAGCAAGCGATACTTTGTGATGCAAATGCTTCGTTGAGTTCGATTATGTCGATTTGGTCTAATGTTAAATTGGTTTTTGCTAATGCTTTTTTTGTGGCTTCGACTGGACCAATTCCCATAATATTTGGTGCCACGCCAACAACTGCTGAACTTACTATTCGTGCCAATGGTTTTAAATTATATTTTTCGACCGCTTCCGCAGATGCGACTATGACTGCACAAGCACCATCGTTTAATCCTGATGAATTTCCTGCAGTTACGCTTCCGTCTTTTTTAAATGCTGGTCGTAATTTTGACAATCCTTCAATTGAGGTTGCTGGTTTTATGAATTCGTCTTTCGAAAATTGAATTGTTTCTCCTTTTCGTTGTGGAATTTCTACCGAAACTATTTCTTTGGCTAATCGACCTGAATTTTGTGCAGCAGTGGCTTTCATCTGGCTATTCAAGGCAAAAATATCTTGGTCTTCACGAGAAATTTTATATTTTTCTACTAGATTTTCGGCTGTTTCACCCATTGCATCAGTTCCATACATTTCGTGAAGTTTCGGATTGATAAACCGCCATCCGAAACTGGTATCGAACATTTTACTATCGCTTCCATACGCCGATGAAGGCTTTGAAACTACTAATGGTCCACGTGTCATATTCTCGATTCCGCCTGCAATAAAAACGTGACCATCTCCTGCTTTTATGGCTCTATTAGCGTGAATTATGGCCGATAGTCCTGAACTACATAAACGGTTTACAGTTTCTCCTGGAACTGTTTCTGGTAATCCAGCCAATAATAATGACATTCTAGCCACATTGCGATTGTCTTCACCTGCTTGATTGGCGCAACCTATAATGACATCGTCATAGGCATCTTTTGGGATACTTGGATTATTTTCTACTACCGTTTTTATTACCAATGCTCCTAAATCATCAGGACGAACTGATGACAATGTTCCTTGGTAACTTCCGATTGGAGTTCGAACTCCGTCTATGATAAAAGCCTCCCAAACCCCTCCAAAGGAAGGGCTTTCAGAAGAATTATATTTAAAGTTATTATCACTCATTTTTATTTTGTTTAAAATAATTTGGAAATTCCCCCTTCGGGGGTTAGGGGGCTACCAATCTTTATTTGTTCTGTAAACTACACCTTTGAAAAGAGCAACTAATTCATCGCCACGTTTTACTTCTATAATGTTGAATCCTAATTTATTATTTACTTTTTCTATAACACTTTCTGCAACCAAATAATCTCCTTCATTAACTGCTTCAATATGATTAATTGAGGTTTCAATAGAAACGGCAAACTTTCCGTGTGTGTTGGCTGCGAATCCGAAAGCGGTGTCTGCTAAAGAATATGTTATTCCGCCGTGGGCCTTATTCATTGAGTTTAGCATTTCTTTGCGAACTGTTAATGCCACTTTGCAACGCCCGATTTCACATTCGAGAATTTCTATACCTAGCCATTGACTATAATTGTCTTGCGAAAGCATTTTATATGGAATTTTTTCTCCTTGCATTTTTCTAAATAATACCTAACAGGTTTTGAAAACCTGTTAGGATAAAAAAAGTTTATTTTCTCGTTTTAATTTTCTTAAAATCGCACTACATCTGTATCTGTCTTCGTGATACTCGTTGTATAAATCATCTAGTTTTTCGACGCACCAATCGATTCCTTTTTCGTTTGCCCAAACCAATAATCCTTTTGGGTAATTGACTCCTTTGGTCATTGCATTATCTATGTCATTTGCGGAAGCGATGTTTAAAAATAGTGCTTCGGCTGCTTCGTTGATTAGCATTACTAAAATTCTATCGAAAATTATTTGTAATGTTTTTTGGTCTTGATTTGGTTGCCCCTCGACTGCGCTCGGGGTGACAGTTGGATTTTTATAATCATAAAAACCTCTACCTGATTTTCTGCCATAAAAACCTGCTTCGACTAATCGCTTTTGGGTAAAAGATGGTTTATATCTTGGGTCAAAATAAAATGCTGTGAAAACGGTTTCAGTAACGGTATAATTTACATCATTTCCAATAAAATCCATTAATTCGAATGGTCCCATTTTGAATTTTCCGATGGTTTTCATTGCGTAATCGATAGTTTCAAAACTTGCAAATCCTTCTTCGTAAATGCGTAATGCTTCGCTGTAAAATGGTCTTGCCACTCGGTTTACTATAAATCCTGGTGTGTCTTTGGCAATTGCAACAGTTTTTTTCCAATCAGAAATTATTTGAATCGTTTTTTGTAAAACTTCATCGCACGTTTGAATAGCGGGAATAACTTCTACTAATTGCATTAATGGTGCCGGATTAAAGAAATGTATTCCGATTACTCGTTCTGATTTTTGACACGAACTTGCAATGGATGTGATAGAAAGCGATGATGTATTTGATGCTAAAATGCAATTTTCAGAAACTATTTTTTCTAAATCTGAAAATAATTTTTGCTTGATTTCTAGATTTTCAATGATGGCTTCAATGACTAACTCGGAATTTGATAATGCCGACATATCATTCACATAAGTAATATTATCTGAAATTCTAGTTTTTTCGGAAGCATCGATTTTACCTTTTTCGACTAATTTTGAAAGTGTATTTTCTAGATTGGCTTTACTTTTGGCTAAAGCCTCATTATTTGTATCGAAAATTTTGACTGTACAACCCGAAGTTGCCGCAACTTGTGCGATGCCACTTCCCATTGTTCCTGAACCGATTATTCCCACCCAACCCTCCCGAAGGGAGGGCTTTCCAAATGATTCTATAATATTTTCTTCCTTCATTTTATAAAATACTATTTTACAAAATCCTCAAACGGTTTGAGGATTTTCAATTTTATTATCCGATGAAAATCGAACCTATTAAATATGTTTTTGCTTTTCCAGAAATTAAAACTCTGTCGTCTTTTTGTTCACAGGATAAAAATCCTTTTCTGTACGATAATTGAATGGCAGATAGTTTGGTTTTATTCAATTTTTCGCTCCAGTATGGAATTAAGGAACAATGCGCTGAACCTGTAACTGGGTCTTCAAGAATACTGGCTTGTGGTGTGAAAAAGCGTGATACAAAATCTGAATTTTCTCCTTTTGAGGTTATTATAACTCCGCCAGTTTCGAGATTTATTTTATCGAATATTTGTCGGTCGATTTTAATGTTTTTTATATCAGATTCGTTTTCGAAAACCAAAACATAATCTCTAGACTTTAATGTTTCGAATGGTTGAATACTCAATGCTTTTGAAATAAATTCAGGCAATTCAGCAACAACTGGTTTCCTTGATGGAAAATCTAAAGTGTATAAATCATCTTCAAAAGTTACTATCAAATCGCCACTTAAAGTTTCGAAAATTATTTCATTTTTTGGATAATTTAAAATTGAAATTAAAACGTGTGCTGTTGCCAATGTTGCGTGTCCGCACAAATCCATTTCGATTTCTGGCGTAAACCAACGCAAATGAATTTTATCTTCGTTAATGACATAGAAAGCAGTTTCGGCAACTGCATTTTCTTGAGTTATTTTTAGTAAAAGATCATCCGAAAGCCAATTTTGTAGGGGAACTACACAAGCAGGATTTCCTCCGAAAATGGTTTCTGTGAATGCGTCGATTTGGTAAATATCTAGTTTCATTTTGTTTGTTTAGACAATACCTAACAGGTTTTGGAAACCTGTTAGGATAAATACTTTGGAATTAATTTCCTTTAAAAATTGGTTTTCTTTTTTCCACGAATGCTGTTACGCCTTCTGAATAATCATTGGTTGAACTGGCTTCGATTTGTAAATCTGATTCTAATTGTAATTGCTGTTCAAGGTTATTAGTTAACGAATTATTCATCAATCTTTTGGTTAATCCTAATGCTTTTGTTGGCATATTGGCTAATTTTGTAGCCATTTTCAAAACTTCATCATCGAAAGTTTCTGATGAAAAACATTTGTATATCATTCCTAAATTTTCGGCTTCTTGGGCAGTTACTTTATCGCCAAGCATCATTAACGCTGTTGCTTTTTGAATTCCGATTAATCTTGGTAAAAAGAACGTTCCTGCACTGTCTGGAATTAATCCTATTTTACTAAATGCTTGAATGAAACTCGCATTTTCTGATGCTAAAACGATATCGCAAGCCAATGCAATATTGGCTCCTGCGCCAGCGGCTACTCCGTTTATGGCTCCGATTATTGGTTTTTCAATATTTCGGATTTTTTTGATAATTGGATTGTAATGGTCATCTAAAATTTTTCGAAACCCAGGATTTAATTCGGGATTTGTGATTTCGCCAATGTCTTGACCTGCACAAAATGCTTTTCCGTTTCCAGTAATTACTATTGCTCGAACGTTATTATCATTGGAACAAATATCTAATGTGTCTTGCATTAATAGAGCCATTTCTCTATTGAAACTATTGAAAACATCTGGTCGATTTAAGTTAATGAATGCGATTTGGTTTTCTATTTTTAATTCAATTGAATTACTCATAATTAACTTTTATTTTTTTGAAACATTAAGAAATTAAGTTTCATTAAGTTTTGTTTTTTGGAATTGTAAATTATTATTTCTAATTAATTATTTTAAACATTTGAAATAATCAAATGGCTCCAAACAATCTTCGCATTGAAAAAATGCTTTACAGGCTGTTGACCCAAATTGACTTATTAGTTTTGTGTTGAATGATTTGCATTGTGGGCATTTCACTAATTTTTTATTTCCTAATAATGCATCTTTATCGGCTTCTGGCTCGAGTGGCGATGCTATTCCATATTTTTCTAATTCTAATCTTCCGGTTGGTGTAATCCAATCCGTTGTCCAGGCTGGTGACAATACTAATTTTATTTTGGCTTCTAAACCTTCGTTTACAAATGCTTTTTTGATATCGTCGCCAATTACGTCCATTGCTGGGCAGCCGCTGTAGGTTGGTGTTATTGTAACTTCAACTACATTATTTTTTGTTTCATAAGAACGTACAACACCCATTTCCATGATTGATAAAACTGGAATTTCAGGATCAGAAACTGATTTTAAAATATTTTCTATTTGAAGTGTTTTTGTCATTTAACTTTTTTAAACATATGGGCTAGAAGTTTAGAGTTTTTTTAATATTTTATTTTCTATTTGAACACTTAAGATATTTAGGCATATTAAGTTTTGCGAACTGAAAACTGTGACTGAATACTTTTTTCTACCAACTCATATTTGGGAAACTGCGTTGCATGTATTGCATATCGGCTAATAAATAGCCCATGTGTTCACTGTGAATTCCTAGTTTTCCTCCTTTTTGGAAATATTTTGTTTCTGGTGTTGTTAATGTTGCTTGTTTTAGAACTTCATTTACTTTTTTGTAAAATGGTTCTTTTAATAAAGTTACATCTACTCCAATTTTTTCGTTAACTATTGCAATATCGGCTTCGGTTTGATGGAATAGTTCATCTGTGAATGTCCATAAATCGTTGATTGCATTTTGCATCTTTTCATTACTTTCTTCTGTTCCGTCGCCTAATCTGATAATCCAATCTGATGAAAAACGAACGTGATAAGTTACTTCTTTGATACTTTTTTTGGCAATTGCTTGTAAAGTTTCATCTTTGGAATCTTGCAATTCTGTAAGTAATAATAAATGATAAACATCGAATAAAAACTGTCTTGTTATCGAATAAGCAAAATCGGTATTGGGTTGCTCAACCAGTAAAACATTTCGATAGTCTCTTTCGTTTCTTAAAAACGCAATGGTATCTTCGGTAACTTTTTCATCATCAGAAAGTTGAGATGCATATTGATAATAACTTCTGGTTTGCCCAAGTAAATCAAGAGCAATATTGGTCATTGCAATATCTGTTTCTAGAATTGGTCCGTGACCGCAAAGTTCTCCTAATCGCTGTCCGAGGATTAGAGCGTTATCGGCGATTCCGAGTATGTATTGTATTAAATTTTTATTCATTTATTTAAAAGTTTGACACTAATTTCACAAATTATCACGAATTCATAGTTTAAGAAATTTTACAAAATAATTTTTAAACCATTAAGGGATTAAGAAAATTAAGTTTTGAACCATATAAATCATTTAAGTTCATATAAGTTTTAATTTTTAAATCTCTACATATGTTTCAACTCATCTGGCAATTCATAAAAAGTTGGGTGACGATAGACTTTATCGTTTGCTGGTTCGAATAATTCTGCAGAATGTTCGGGGTTTGATGCCGTGATTTGACTCGATGGAACTACCCAAATGCTTACGCCTTCCATTCTGCGGGTGTAAACATCACGTGCATTTTCTAGAGCCATTGTTGCATCGCTAGCGTGTAAACTTCCGCAATGACGGTGTTCTAATCCGTTTTTTGATCTAACAAATACTTCGTATAATGGCCAGTTTTTCATAGTGTTAAGAGCCCATCCCCAACCCTTCCCAAAGGGAAGAGAGCCGAGATAGATTTAAAGTTATACTGCTTGTTTCAAATTATCCATAACAATTGGAGTTCCCCCTTCGGGGGCTAGGGGGCTTTTCTTTTCTGCGTGTGCCATTGCAGCATCACGAACCCATTTCCCGTTATTCCACGCATTTTTTCTTGCATCGAGTCGGATTTTATTACATGGGCCGTGACCTTTGACTACTTGCCAAAATTCATCCCAATTCATTTCGCCGAAATCGTATCTTTTAGTTGCTGAATTCCATTTTAAATCTGGATCAGGGATTGTTAAACCAATCATTTCTGCTTGTGGAACAGTTTGGTCTACAAATTGTTGACGCAACTCATCGTTGGTTTTGCGTTTCAATTTCCATTTCATTGATTGTTCTGTATGTACTGATTCTGCATCTGTTGGTCCAAGCATCATTAATGATGGCCACCACCAACGGTTTAGTGCATCTTGTGCCATTGCTTTTTGCTCATCTGAACCTTTTGCTAATGTCATCATAATATCAAAGCCTTGACGTTGATGAAAACTTTCTTCTTTGCAAACTCGCACCATTGCTCGTGCATAAGGACCAAAAGAAGTTGCGGTTAACGGCACTTGATTGATAATTGCTGCGCCATCGACTAACCAGCCAATTGCGCCCATATCTGCCCAAGTTACGGTTGGATAATTGAATATACTTGAATATTTTGCTTTGCCAGAATGTAATTGCTCGTATAATTCTTCACGAGAAATTCCGAGAGTTTCGCAAGCAGAATAAAGATATAATCCGTGGCCTGCTTCGTCTTGAACTTTGGCTAAAAGTGACACTTTACGGCGCAATGATGGTGCACGAGTTATCCAATTTCCTTCGGGTAACATTCCAACTATTTCGGAATGTGCGTGTTGCGAAATTTGGCGAATGTGCGTTTGACGGTATTTTTCTGGCATCCAATCTTTTGGTTCGATTTTTTCATCTCTGGCGATTCTGGCGTCGAATTCGGCTTCTAAACTTTTTATTTCGTGTTCTGACATAATTTTTGAAAATTAAGTTATTTATTTTGAACCATTAAGGAATTAAGATTCATTAAGGGTTTTTAACTTTTTAACATAGAGGATAGAGATTTAGAGTTTTCTTATTAGAATTCAATAAATACCTAACAGGTTTTAAAAACCTGTTAGGATAAACATTATACTCCAAATTCAACAACAACATTTTTTGATGTTGGAACGGCTTGACAACTTAAAATTAATCCTTTGGCAACTTCGAATTCATCGAGTGCATAGTTTACTTTCATTTCGGCTGTTCCCGAAATTAATTTGCATCGACAGGTGCAACAAACGCCACCTTTACAGGCAAATGGCAAATCTGCTCCTGCGGCAAGTGCTCCGTCGAGAATATTATCGAATTCGTCGTCCATTGTGAAATGGAATTCTTTTCCGCCATCGATTATGGTTACTTCTGTGCCTTGAATTTTATTTTCGATTATTTTTTTTGCAATAGTATCATTTTTGATTCCTGTTCCGAAAAGTTCAAAATGAATTTTGTCTTTGTCTAATCCTGCCTCGATTAACTCGTCTTTGATTAAAAAAATCATTTCTTCTGGTCCACAAATAAAACATTCGTCTGTATTTGGAATGTCGATTATTGATTTGGTTAAAACTTTTAATTTATCTGATGTGAATCTGCCGTTTAATAATTCTATATTTCTGAATTCTTTGGTTAAAAAGTGAAAAATTTCGAATCGTCCAAAATATTTATTTTTAAGTAATTCGATTTCTTCTTTAAAAATTATTGATTTTACGGTTCGATTCAGGTAAAACAACTTGAATGTTGCATTTGGTTCGGTTGCCAAATGTGTTTTTATGATTGAAAGTATTGGTGTTATGCCACTTCCTGCAGCGAAAACTATGTAATTTTTTGGTTTTGTAGCGTTGGTTTCGGTAAAAAACTTTCCGTTTGGTGGCATTACGTCAATTGTATCTCCGATTTTGAGATTGTCATTTACGTAGGTAGAAAATAATCCACCATTGATTTTTTTGATGGCTACTTGCCATTTATTTTCGGTTGGCGAGGAACATAATGAATAGGAACGACGCACATCTTGGTCGTTGATTATGGTTTTTAATGTCAAATATTGTCCTTGATTGTACTCGAAATCTTGTTTGAGATTTTCGGGAATTTCAAAAGTTACCACAGAACAATCCTTGGTTTCTTTATAAATATCTTGGATTTTTATGGAATGAAATTGTGACATTTATCATTTACATTTTAAAACTAACACTTGTTAGTTTGTTATGCAAATTTAGTGATTATTTTGATTGGTTTACGAAAACGATTGATTTTTTTTCCTCACCCCAACCCTCTCCAAAGGAGAGGGAGTTGAAACTTTTGAAATATTTGATGAAATAGTTTTTTTAAACATAGAGTTTAGTCCCGACGATTCGGGATAGAGAATTTTGTTTTGAAATGCGAAACCCTAGCCCTGATCGAAGTGAAAATTTTTTGAAAAAGACGTTTAGGTTTTATTGATTTAAAAAAACGACCAACGGAAGTTCTTTTTAAATCAATAAAAGCAAACGGATTTGAGAAAAATTGCAGCGAAGAGCAGGAAATGGCTCCCGAAAGATTATATTATTCCACTTAAAAGTACTTTGGTCATATTGGATTTTAAAACTTTTTCGTTGATGGTGTTTTTTTTGCCATACCATATATATAAGGTGCGCAGTGTTGACAGCATTGAGAAAATGATGACTTCGGGATTGAGGTTTTTGATTTCGTGGTTTGTGATTCCGGCTTTGACTATTTTACGAAAATTTTGTTCGTAATCTTCTCGCATTTTTATGAAATAGGTCAATTCTTGATTGGTTAAATGCATCCAATCGTTGTTTAGTGAGGCGAGTTCGTCGGGATTTCTGATGGTGATGTCGACGTGCAGTTCTATTATTTTTTCGAGTTTTTGGATTGCTGTTTCGCTAGAATTGACGATTTGATTCATCTTGTTTGTGAATTCTTCGGCAATTTCGATGATGATTAGTACTAAAATCTCTTGTTTTGAAGTGATGTGGTTGTATAAACTTGCGGCTTTGATGTCGAGTGCTTGGGCTATATCGCGCATGGTTACTGCGGAATAACCTTTTTCTTTGAAAAGTTTTGCGGAAATATTGATGATTTCGGTTTTTCGAGCGATTGGTTTCATTTTTCCAATTAATTATAAACTTAAAATTTTAAAATTTGAACCATTCAGAAATTAAGATTCATTAAGTTATTGTATTGCGAATTCTATGTTTTGGTTCAATTTTACAACTTCAAAATTTGAAATCAATTTTTAACTTTAAAATCCGCTTCTTTACTTATAATATTTCCTTGATATTGAAGTTTCCAACCCACTGAATTAGTGAGAATTAACATTTTGGATAGTTCTGAAATTAATCTGTTTTGCGCGTTGGTTTTTAAGGTTGATGTTTCGATTTTTTTGGCTATTGATGCTTTTGCTTGTACTGATATTTTGTTGTAATCATCGCCTGTAAACGGATTGAGTTTGGATTGATCGACGTCATAGAATTTGATATCGGGTGAGATTTTTATTTCTTCTTTTGGAATATTTGTTATTGTTAGTACTTTATTTTTTTCGTTTATATCATATTTTATTTGATGTAAATCATAGGCTACTGTTACATCGGCATTGACTACCAAAAGTGCTTTTTTGTCGAATGAAACGATTCCGCCAAAGTATTCGTCTTTGTCTTTGTAGGTTAAAACCTCGGCAAAATGTCCTTCTGTTACTACTAATTTGCCGACGTTCAGAATTTGTTGTTGGATTAAATTGGTTGAATTTTCTAGCGTTGAAGTTTCTTGTTTTGAAGTGAAAAATTTGTATCCGAAAAAAAGAACCAATCCAAAAAGCAGTAAGATTACCCATTTTCTTATTTCAGTTATTTTGTCAAAAAAGTTTACTTTTTCTGGAATTTTGGTTGCCATTTTAAAATTGTATGTGTGGAATTTTTGATGCTAAAGTATTCATTTTTTGTTTTAGATTTTTAATAAATTTTTGATGATTTTCTGAATTTTCATTAAAAGGTTTGTGATGAAGTGCTTTTTGAATCTCTTCAACCTGCTGCATTATTGGAAATTGATTTTCTGAAACATAATTTTCAAAGAACTTAATCCAGACATAATTGATAGCAAGTTGATTGGGATGCAACATATCTGCTTCGAAAAAACGATAGTCGCGAAGTTCGTCGAGTATGATTTCGTAACTAGGAAAATAGTTGTGAGTTGTAAGTTGTTTTTTGTAAACCGAATGGATTGCCGAAATCAAATGTGCTTTACTAACCGAGTTTTCAACAAATCCATCTTTTATGTGACGTACTGGAGAAACTGTGAAAATAAATTTTATTTTTTTATTCATAGAGTGAATCAATGAAATTGTGTTTTCAATAGATTCTAGAGTAATTCCCAAAGATAATAATTCTTTCGTGAAATTTTTTTGAGGCATTTTATGGCAATTGGCAACAATTTGATTGGTTTCGATGTTTCGATAAACCCACGATGTGCCATAAGTAATAATAATGTGAGTTGATTCGGTTATTTGGGAATGTGTTGATTTTAGAATTTGATTTAAATTTTCAAGATAAATATCTTTATTTGGATTACTTAATTCTGAGTGTACTTCAAAACAATGCCATATCTCGTTATGAAAAAAAATATCTTTTTCAGTAAATAATTCTTGATTGACAATTCGTTTGATAATTCGTTCTATTGAAATTGAATTGAAAATGATTCCAAATGGATTTGTAATATTTTGAAACTTGAAATAATCGAACTTTTCGCCCATTTTTTCTGCAAAACAAGAGCCAAAAGATATAATTCGAGAATTATAATCGATAGGTGTTTGGTATTTAGATATTGTTATTTGGGTTCGAAAATCCATTTTACAAAAATACTTTTTTTAAATCAAAAAAATCCCTTTTCAATTGCTTTTGAAAAGGGATTTTAAATTTAATTTATTGTTTTCTAGTAAAAGTATTGATTTGTAGAAGTACTTACTGAATTTGGTGTTGAAATAAAAGTATTGGTATTTGTCTCACTCACTGGATAATTAGAAGTATTGTAAGTAAAAGTAGAAACATCTGTAGATGTAACTGTTGTACCTCTCAATCTTGTAGCACTTAATAAATTGTGAACACTACCACCAAGTCCTGCATTATAACCTTGCAAAATTAGTTTATTGAACCCAGTAACATTGCTAAAAGCATTTGGATTTGAATCATATACATAATTTTCAGTACTTGTATATGCAGGGTTTGTTGCTGTTGCTGGATAGTAAACTTCAATTTTAGTAATTTGACCGTTTGTTAAAAATGCTTTACCAGTACTGGCAAGAACAGTTTGTGAAGTTGCGTTTCCTGTATATTTTGTTATAGAGATGGTATTATCTGTATTGTAAACATAATCATAACGACTAGCACTTGTTGGAGCCACGAAGTTAATGTAAGTGTAAGTGGCTACTTTCAAGTCGGTATTATAAGTATAATTATCACTATTTTTTAAAGTTGTACCCGCAAATTCTTCTATTTTAGTAATTAAATCACCATTATAGGTTGTAACTTTATTTGTACCATCTGAAATAACAGAAGTTGTAGCTTTATTTCCAACATAACTATAATTTCTAGTTGTGGTAACTCCATTGTTAATAGATATAATTTTTGTAATTAAAACTCCCGATGCTTGGGTAACAGATATAACAGGAACAGTCTGTTCACTGCTCGAAGAACACGAGGTCATAAATATCACAAATGCAATGAATATTAGTACTAATTTTTTCATAATCTAGATTTTATTAATTTTTGCAAATGTGATAAAAATAATCATGAAATAAAATTTTTTTGATGTGTATCTAAAAAATAAATATTCAAAATACCAACAAATCCAATTTATAGTTACTTTTGCACCATTAAAATTGCGCACATGAACTTACTATATTCTTACCTCAAAAAACACAAAACATTACTTTTTTATGCACTGATAATGGCTGCTTTGAACATTTGTTTCAGTTTGAGTGACAATATTATAATAGGTAAATTACTGCAAGATTGTGGTGTTGGCGTTGCAAAATATAAAGGAAACGAGTGGGGTTTTATAAAATCTGTTGGATTTTGGTTAGGACTTTCTGTTTCTGTTGCTATGGTCTCACGAATCACAAAGAATTTTCAAGATTATTTTACTAATATTGTCATTCAGCGCACTTTGGCAACTATGTATACCGATGGAATTAAAAAATCGCTCGATTTACCTTATGCTGATTTTGAAGACCAACGAAGCGGCGAAACGCTAAATAAGTTACAAAAAGTTAGAATTGATTCAGAAAAACTCATTACACTTTCAATTTCTTTGGTGTTTCAAACTATCATTGGGTTTTTGTTTGTCATTATTTATATTTCTCAAATCGATTTTAGAATTTCTATTATTTTTATTCTAACAGCACCAATAATTGCATTTGTGAGTTCTTATTTAGGTAAAAAAATAAAAGTAGTTTCTAAAAATATCCTAGGTCAAACCAATGCACTAGCAGGAGCCACAACCGAAAGTTTACGAAATATTGAATTGGTAAAAAGTTTAGGACTTATTCATCAAGAAGAAAGTCGATTGAATCTTAATACTTTAAAAATTTTAAAATTAGAACTTCAAAAAATTCGGTTCATTCGAAGTTTGAGTTTTATTCAAGGCACAACGGTTCATTTAATGCGAACTTGTGTGGTCTTTACACTTTACTATTTTGTGTTTGACGGAAAAATTTTGGTTGGCGATTTGTTAACAATGACCTTTTTTACATTCTTTATTTTTAATCCGTTACAGGAATTAAGCCAATATATAATTGCAAAAAATGAAGCCAAAGCATCATTAGATAATTTCGAAAAATTATTAAATGCTCCATCAGAATACAAACCAACTCATCCTGAAAAAATTGGAGCAATTTCTAATTTAAAATTCGAAAATGTTGGTTTCAAACACAAAACTGCCAATTATAATGCTGTAGAAGGTATCAATTTCGATATAAAACAAGGTCAAACGGTTGCCTTTGTTGGTCCATCTGGCGCAGGAAAAACAACTTTGGTGAAATTATTGGTTGGATTGTATCAGCCAGCCGATGGTAAAGTTTTATATAATAATTTAGAATCCACACAAATTGATTTGTTGGAAGTCAGAAAACAATTGGGTTTTGTAACTCAAGATGCACAATTATTTTCTGGAACCATTCGCGAGAATTTACTGTTTGTAAAACCAAATGCAACTGATGCAGATTTGCTAGATGCTTTGAATCGTGCAAGTTGTACCAATTTATTAGCTAGAGCCGAAGATGGATTGAATTCGACTATTGGCGAAGGTGGAATTAAGGTTTCTGGTGGCGAAAAGCAACGTTTGTCGATTGCTCGTGCCATTTTGAGAAACCCTAATTTATTAATTTTCGATGAAGCCACTTCGGCTTTAGATTCTATAACTGAAGAAGAAATTAATTCCACAATCAGGAATATTTCTGATCAAAACAGAATTACAGTTCTAATTGCCCATAGACTTTCAACAATTATGCATGCTGATAAAATATTTGTACTCGAACAAGGAAAAATTATTGAACAAGGAAAACACGATGATTTATTGCTTGAAAAAGGACTGTATTATGCCATGTGGAGACAGCAAATAGGGGAGAGGAAATAAAAATTAAAAAGTGTTTAAACGACAAATCCTATCAGATTTTGAAAATCTGATAGGATTACAATTTTATAGAATTTATTTATTACTTCACAAAATCTACTGCTTTATTCAAAACTTCTTGAATCCCTACTACATTTTTACCTTTACCTGATGCGAAAAATGGTTGTCCGCCACCATTTCCATCAATATATTTTCCTAATTCTTTAATGACAACATTAGCATTTAAACTTTTATTACTAACCAATTCTTTTGAAATATAGCAGTGAATGTTTGGCAAATTATCTTCAATTGATGCTAAAACCACAAACGAATTTTCTTTTGATGTTCCTAGTGCTTGCGCCAAATCTTTGGTTGAGCCAAAACTCAAATCTACTTGTTTTACTAAAAAATTAATATCACTTACAACTTGAAATTCAGTTACTAAATTGTTCTTCAAGGCCTCAACTTTATCTTTCAATAATTGTTCGATTTGTTTTTTTAATTTAGCATTATCATCTTGCAAAGAGTTTACCGCTTTCAAAACATCTTGCGGATTTTTTAAGGCATTTTTAACTTCGTCTAACGTGTTTTCTTGAAGAGCAAAATGAGTTTTCACCGAATCGCTAGTTATGGCTTCAATTCTTCGAATTCCTGCTGCAACTGCTCCTTCGGACACGATTTTGAAATGCCAAATTTCAGCAGTATTCTTTACGTGAATTCCTCCACAAAGTTCCATGCTTTCTCCAAATTTAATGGCTCGAACATTATCGCCATATTTTTCGCCAAACAAAGCCATTGCGCCTTCGTCTAGTGCTTGTTGAATAGGAATATTTCTGCGTTCAATTAATGGTAATTGCTCTTGAATTCTAGCATTTACAAAGTTTTCAACTTCTAGAATTTGTTCATCAGTAACTTTCGAAAAATGCGAAAAGTCAAAACGTAAATTATTTGGATTGACCAAACTTCCTTTTTGTTCCACATGCGTTCCTAAAATAGTTCGCAAAGCCAAATGCATCAAATGCGTAGCCGAGTGATTTCGAGATGATAAATCTCTTAAATCAGTATTTACTTTTGCAAAAAAACTACCATTTACGTTTTCTGGTAATCGTTTTGCAAAATGCAAAATAAGATTGTTCTCTTTTTTTGTATCTAAAATTTCAATGGTTTGCTTCGCCTGTTCGCTATCGCTTGGGTCATTTGCAGAAATAAGGCTTCCTTTGTCTCCAACTTGTCCACCACCTTCAGGATAAAACGGAGTTGCATCTAAAACAATTTGATACAAAATACCATCTTTTTTGGAATCAATTTTTCGGTAACGCGTAATTTTAACTTCATTTTCAGATTGATCATAACCCACAAAACTTTCCGTATTTCCTTCGACTAAAATCGTCCAATCGTCGGTCGACATTTCTGATGCTACACGAGAACGTGTTTTTTGTTCCAACATCGATTTATCGAAATCCGATTCATTGAAAGACATTCCTTTTTCTTTCAGAATCAAAGCCGTCAAATCTTTTGGAAAACCAAATGTGTCATACAATTCAAATGCTTTTTCACCCGAAAGTTCCTTAGTTTTAGTCTCAGAAATTACTTTATCTAATAACTGCAAACCTTGGTCTAAAGTTCTTGAAAACGACGCTTCTTCCTCTTTTATAACATTGGTTACTAAAGTTTGTTGCGATTTTATTTCTGGGAAAAATTCGCCCATTTGATTGGCTAAAACTTCGACCAATTCGAAAATAAATGGTTCTTTTTTATCTAAAAATGTAAATCCGTAACGAATTGCTCGACGCAAAATCCTTCGAATTACATAACCTGCACCTGTATTTGATGGTAATTGTCCGTCAGCAATTGCAAATGCAACAGCACGAACGTGATCCACAACAACACGAATGGCAATATTGGTTTTGTTTTGTTCTTCTTGTATTGACAAGTCGCGACTTGTCACTGCATCATTTGATGTATATTCAAAATCTGTAATTTCTTCAACTTTTTTAATTAACGGTGTAAAAACATCTGTATCATAATTCGATGTAACATTTTGCAAAGCCATACAAAGTCGCTCAAATCCCATACCAGTATCGACATGTTGCGCTGGAAGTTTTTCCAAAGAACCATCGGCTTTACGGTTGAATTCCATAAAAACATTGTTCCAAATTTCGACAACTTGTGGATGATCGTTATTGACCAAACTTTTGCCTGAAACTAATGTTTTTTCTGCTGCTGAACGAATATCAACATGAATTTCTGAACATGGTCCACAAGGTCCTTGGTCGCCCATTTCCCAAAAATTATCTTTTTTATTTCCTAGAATTATTCGGTCTTCGTCGATTAAAGTTTTCCAAATATCCCAAGCTTCTTGATCGAATGGCACATTATCTTCTTTGCTTCCTTCAAAAACAGAAACGTATAGATTTTCTTTTGGAATTTTATACACCTTGGTCAGTAATTCCCAAGCCCAATTGATGGCATCTTTTTTGAAATAATCGCCAAAAGACCAGTTTCCAAGCATTTCAAACATCGTGTGATGATAGGTATCAAAACCTACATCTTCCAAATCATTATGCTTTCCTGATACACGCAAACATTTTTGAGTATCAGCAATTCTATTCGATTTTGGAGTTCCATTTCCAAGAAAATATTCTTTAAATTGCGCCATTCCTGAGTTATTAAACATCAAGGTAGGGTCATCTTTTAAGACAATTGGCGCTGATGGAACTATTAAATGTCCTTTAGATTCAAAGAATTGAAGAAATTGCTTGCGAATTTGGGTTGAAGTCATTTTGTGTAAAATAATTTTTTAGGTATTGAAATTAGAAATTGTTTTGGATTTAATTCTTGACTATTTCTAATTAATTTTTATTAGATTTGTTTAATAAACTTATACAAGTTGCAAAAATAGGTTTTTTTAAAATATGGCGAAAGTAAAATATTATTACGATTCAGAAAATCTTGCATATAGAAAGATAAAAACCAAAAAATCTAAGAAAATTGGTTATTTTGCTTTGTTTTTGTTAGCCTCTGCTTTGTTTGGTTTTTTGTGTTTTGTGCTTTTGTTGAATGCGCCTTTTTTTAAAACTCCAAAAGATAAACTTCAGGCTAGAGAAATCGATAATCTAAAAAGCCAATATGCTATTCTGAATCGAAAAATTGATTTAATGAATGAAGTAGCAGACAATTTAGAAGACCGAGATAATAACTTGTATCGAATTTATTTTAATGCTTCGCCAATTTCTGATGATGTACGAAAATCGGGGATTTCGGCTAAGAATAGATATAAAGAATTAGAAGGTTTTAATAACTCGGATCTGGTTATTAACACTTCAAAAAGAGTCGATGTGCTTACTAAAGAGTTGGTTGTGCAGTCAAAATCACTTGACCAAATACTAGTTTTAGCAAAAACTAAAGAAAAATTATTAGCAGCAATTCCAGCAATTCAACCTGTTCGGAATGAAAATCTAAAACGAATGGCATCAGGATTTGGGTTTAGAAGTGATCCATTTACAAAAATAACTAAAATGCACAAAGGGATGGATTTTACTGCTCCAACTGGTTCTCCGATTTTTGCGACAGGCGATGGCATTGTTGACACTGCAGATGCAGCTGCTTCTGGCTATGGGAATCATGTAGTAATCAATCATGGTTTTGGATACGAAACTTTGTATGGTCACATGAGTCGATATAATTGTCGTGCTGGACAACGTGTAAAACGCGGCGATGTCATAGGATATGTTGGAAGTACAGGACGTTCGCAAGGTCCACATTGTCATTATGAAGTTCACAAAGATGGCGAAGTTGTGAATCCTTTAAATTTCTATTACGGAACTATTTCTGCGGCGGAATATGTCGCTATTTCAAAAATTGCTAATCAAGAAAATCAATCTTACGACTAATGCACATCGATTTACCTGAGAATAAAAGATATTATGGAATTGGCGAAATTGCCAAAGCATTTGATGTAAATGCATCATTGATTCGGTTTTGGGATAAAGAATTCGATATTCTAAAACCAAAAAAGAATGCTAAAGGAGACAGAAAATTTACTGCTGAAGATGTTCATAATTTAAAATTGATTTATCATTTAGTTAAAGAACGTGGTTTTACTTTAGAAGGAGCGAGAACTCACCTAAAAGAAGGTCAGAAGAAAACGCTTGATAAATTTGAAATTATAAGTAAACTCGAAACCGTCAAGGCACAATTATTGATGATTAAGAATGAATTGTAAAAAAAAGTTTAGGATAGGATAAGGTTTATAAAAAAAGAGAAAATAATCAAGAGAAAATAACAAACAATAATAAAAACAACCAACAATTAAACTTTAAAAAACAGAAATTATGAAAAAATTATTGCCAATAGGAATTATCGTCGTACTTTTAGTAATCATTGGATTTTGGGTTATGGGAGTGAAAAATTCAGCACTAGGATTTAGTCAAGCCACAGAAAAAGAATGGGGAAATGTTCAAACTGCCTATCAACGTAGAAACGATTTGATTGATAATTTAGTAAAAACCGTTAAAGGCGCAGCCGATTTTGAGAAAGGAACGCTAACTGCAGTTGTTGAAGCACGTGCGAAAGCAACTTCTGTGACTATTGATCCAAAAAACATTACTCCAGAGCAATTATCACAATTCAATCAAGCACAAAGTGGAGTAACAAGTTCGTTATCTAAATTGTTAGTGAGCGTTGAAGCATATCCACAATTGCGAGCAACAGAAAGTTTTATGAAACTTCAAGATGAATTGTCAAGTACCGAAAATCAAATTTTAACTGCCAGAACTCGTTTCAATGAGTCGGTTCAAGGATATAATAGTTATGTTCTTGGAATGCCACAAAGTTTTTTTCTTGGAAGTTATAAAGAAAAAGCCTATTTTCAAGCAGTTGCTGGTGCTGATAAACCGGTTCAAGTAGATTTTAAATAAAAATCATAGCACCAAAGTCAGTAAAGATAAACTTTGATGCTAATTATTTCAAAAGAATGTCAAAAGTAGAGGATTTTTTATCAACCAATGAAGAACAAGAAATTGTTGATGCTATTTGTATTGCCGAAAGAAACACTTCGGGTGAAATTCGAGTGCATTTAGAAAAGTCAACTTCAATCCCAGCCATACTTCGTGCTCAAGAAGTTTTTAGTCAACTTGAGATGCAAAAAACTCGAGATTCGAATGGGGTTCTTATTTATGTTGCAGTCGAAAATAAACTTTTTGCAATTTGTGGTGACAAAGGAATTAATGATGTAGTTCCTTCGGATTTTTGGGAAACCACTAAATCGACAATAGCAAATAGTTTTCAACGTGGAAATTTCAAACAAGGACTTGTTGATGGGATTTTACTTGCGGGAATACAATTGAAAAAATATTTTCCTTATGAATCTGATGATGTCAACGAATTGCCTAACGAAATATCAAAAGGATAAATGATTTTACTCAAAAAAATAAAGTCGATTTTCATTCCAACTTTTCTCTGTTTAGTATTTTCTCAAATATGTTTTGGGCAATTTACAATTCCAAACAAACCAAAGTTTCAAACCTCTGTTTTTGATTATGCAAACGTTTTATCGAGCAATGAAAAATCTAGATTAGAAGAAAAATTAATTCGTTATTCTGATTCTACTTCTACACAAATTGTAATCATCACCATAGAAAGTTTGCAAGGTGAAGACGTGAGTATTTTAGCAACAAAATGGGGTCAAACTTGGGGTTTTGGCAAAGCAAAAGAAGACAATGGAGTGATTGTTCTACTTGCCAAACAAGAACGAAAGATAGCAATTAATCCTGGCTATGGATTGGAATATCGTTTAACAGCAGGACTTGGTGGACAAATCATTAGAAATATTATTGTTCCCGAATTCAAGGCAGGAAGTTTTTTTAACGGATTTGATAAAGGAACCGATGCGATAATTGATATTTTTAAAGGAAAATATAAAGCCATGAGGCATGACGATGCTCATGAGATTCCACTTTCGACTGTGTTTTTCATTGTGTTTGTTTTACTTTTTCTCATTGTTATGATCTCGAAAAAAGGTGGCGGAAATTCGGGTGGAAGTGGTAGTTTCGGTTCAACGCTACTCAATGCCATTATCTTGAGTAATCTTGGTAGAAGTTCTGGTGGAGGATTTGGTGGGGGTTCATCAGGTGGTGGATATAGCGATGGCGGCGGATTTGGTGGTGGATTTGGCGGCGGTGGTTTCTCTGGTGGCGGAAGTAGCGGAAGTTGGTAAGAAACTAAAATAATTTAAAAAAATGAAGAAAATTTTAATGATTTTTGGTTTAATTGTTTGCAATAATAGTGTGTTTTGTCAGGAAACTAATTATTTTGAAAAATTAAATAAAATAGGAGATTATATTCACAAATCATCAAAGACTAATTTTCCTGAAAAATGGGAAGGTTTAAACAGAGAGGAAATATTCAGTTTTAACAAAAATGAAAAAGACGTTTCTGTAAAATATTCTAATGAAAATAAAGGAACTTCCATTACAATAAAACTCTATCATTCAGATTTTGCTTATGAAGGAAGATTAAGAAAAGAATATTTATCATCTGTTAATTTTTTTTCAAATGATACTAAGTTTAGTCAAAAAAGCATTAGGTATAAAGGACAGAAATATACATGTAATGGATTTATGGGAATTTTATCTATTGAAAAAAATTTAACTCGAGTTTCATTATTTGAATGTGGAACATGGTTGTTAAAAATTAAAATTTTAACAAATGAATTAGAAAATGTTCAGGTTGAGGAATTAAATAATAAAATTGTTAATTTTATAGACCCATCTAAATTAACTGGTATTAAAAAATTAAATAGTAAAGTTGACATAACATTTGACCAAGATAAGATTAAAGATGAATCTGCTTTAGAATATATTATGGGTGGTGCATTTAAGAAACTAGAATGGAAAAATAATAATATAAGTGAAAATGAATGTGCCTCTGGTTTTCCAGATTTATATCTTGATATGCACGTTCAATCAATAAAAGAAATTGCTAAAATTTTAGAAAAAAATAAATCTACGAGTAATTATTTTAGAGAGTTAAATTTAATTATAAATTCAGGATTTATAAATGAATTTATTCTAGATCAGTATAAAATGGTTATGATTATTCCAGAAAATATTGAGTTAGATTTCAATAGATATAATTTATGGAAGAGCAACAATAAAGTAGAAATTAATTTAAATGAGAAGTTTTATGATTTAATATTGAATCCATAAAAACAACAAATTTTTATACTACTTCACAAATCCATATTTGTTTGTAGATTTTTCTTTTCTAGCAAATCTATCAACATTCATAAGTAAATAAAAAATTACGTATTTCTACTTATAGACGAATCGTAAAATTGATGGATATTTGTATCGTAATAATTCAAATATCCCAATTATGAAAAAGTTTTTATTATTGTCAGTGATTATTCTTTCATTCAATTTTGCAAATGCTCAATCTGCAAAAAATATTTCTGATGCCTCTTTTAGTAAAAATTTGCTGGTTTCAAAAAACACAAAAAAAGTAAAATTAGATGATGTGATTTTATCAAAACAACCACTTGGTACAAAAAATAAAAAGTACAAAACTTTTGAGAGTAAAATAGTTATTGATAATGATTACACATACAATTACATAGTTTTTTATAACAATTCGAAATTGAATTCAATAGTAAAACTAAATCCAATTGGAACTTCAAAATCGATACCTCTTGATAGATTTGTAGACCTCAAGAATTTGGATTTTTTTGGTAAAAAATCAATAGCACTCGATGAATATTAAAATTGTAATCTTGAAAATTTTGAATTTTGAGTTATTTAGAAACTCATTAATTCCCGAAATTTTACAGATTGACGTCTGCTGAGTAAAACTTCTTGTTTGTTAATTAAGACTAATTTGTAGGTGCTTGAAGAGTATGCTATTACTTTATCAATTTTATTTATGTTGATAATTTGAGTTCTGCTCGTTCTAAAAAAATGTTTTTCATCTAAACGTTCTTCTAATGAGTTTAGTGATTTTAAAATCATTGGACTAAATTTTTCAAAAAACACTTTAGCATAGTTTCCACAACTTTCAAAGTAAATAATATCAGAAACTGAAACAAACCAGCAGTGATCTCCATCTTTCACAAATACTTTTTCAGAAAAATTAATCTTACTTTGGGATTTCGCTTTAGTTTTTAGGGTGGTTATAGCTTTTTTTACGGCACTATCAAATCTTGTTTGATCAATTGGTTTCAGCAAATAATCTATAGCATTTTTCTCAAAAGCTTTTATTGCAAATTCATCAAATGCAGTTATGAAAATTACTTGTGGACAAAAATCAATATTTTCAAGAACATCAAAACCAGTTTTTGGTCCGTTGAGTTGAATGTCTAAAAAAATCAAGTCGGGTTTGATGATGTTTATTTCTGAAATTGCTTCTTCATAGGACGTACTTTCAGAAATATCGAAATCAACATATTGCTTCAAGGCATGTTGTACTTCCATTCGAGCATGACGTTCGTCATCAATGATTATAACTTTATACATAACTATTTTTTAATTTGGAATTTCTAAAACTGAAACCACAGAATTGTTTGCTGAGTTTGAAATCGAAAACGAGGCTAATTTTCCAAACAAATAATTCAATCGAATTAAAGAAGCACTCAATCCAAAATTAGTACTATTTGTGTTTTCTTCGGGATTAAAAACTCCAGTATTTTCAATCTTTATTATCGTTTTTGAATTGATATTCTCGAAAACATCAATGTTAATAAAACCACCTTTTGATGATTGCGAAATCCCATGTTTTATAGCATTTTCGACTAAAGTTTGCAACATCATGGGTGGAACTAGAGTCGATAAACAATTTATGTCTATGGTGTATTTTACGCTTAAACGCTCTTCATATCGAATACTTTCAAGCGCAAGATAATCTTCTATGATTTTCATTTCTTTTTCGAGTAACACCAATTCTTCTTTTTCGGTTATTAAAGAATTTCGTAAAATATTTGATAATTGCATCACCGCTTCTCGGGCTTTTTCTTGATTTTCGAATATCAAGGAGCGAATACTATTCAAAGCATTAAAAATAAAATGTGGTTGCAAGTTGAGTTTGATGTTTTTGAGTTCTAAATCTTTCAAAGCCATTGACATTTTCATTTTTTCGATTTCGAGTTCTTCGTTGCTGTTGATGTATTTCCAAAGAAAGTAAATTAAGTTCCAAGACAAACTCCAAGACATTGTTACATTAAGAAAAACTAAAAAGAAATAAAAATGAAATTCTGCACGTTCACCCAACATCATTGCCGAAACACACATATAAAGAGAAAGTAAACTGCCAATAATTAATGATGCAACGGCAACTCGATTTATTAATTGTTTCAAAGGTAAATTGATCCATTTGAATTTTTGTATGATTAAAACTCTATACAAATGAGTAATCAAAATTGCATATAAAATAAAAAAACCAGTAAATTTAGATTCACTCAAAACATCTCTACCCGAAAGAAAATTGACCCAAGTATCATACAACCCATAAATTACCCATCCGCAAATTTGGCAAAACCAATAATTTTTATTTTTCATTCTTATGATTTTAGGGATAAAAATAACAATATTAAATTCATATAAATTTAGATTACCACTTTTCTTTTGATTTTTTCCACTTGTACTAATTTATAAAAATCAAGATTAAAAGATAAATACTTTTGAATCAAATCTTAAAACTATTTAACATGACAAATTTATCTATTACTTTAAAATTAGTTGTTGTATGTTGCAACATGTTGTTTATGAATCTTTCAAATATTTCTGATTTGAAAGTAAAATCCAATCTAGACGAAAAAATAAATATTATTT